>NZ_RAWR01000266.1:0-12473 GCF_003986945.1 Corallococcus sp. AB018
GTCCCCCGCCCACCACGGCCACCTTCGTCGCCTGCATGTCCGTCCTCCGTCCCGGCGCCCGGCGCATTCCGGGCATCCAACGGCCACCACGAAGGAGGACGGAAAAAGGTTACAGCGCCGGCCGCGGAGCCGCGCCGCGAGGTGACTCCCCCTCACCTCTTCGCGGAGGCCGTGTGACGGCGCACCAGCACATACGCCGCCGGCAGCCCCACCAACACCGTCAACGTGGACAGGGACAGGCCCCCCAGCACGGTGATGGCCAGCGGCCGTTGCAGCTCGCCCCCCTCACCCAGTCCGAGCGCGAGCGGGACGAGCCCCAGCAGCGTCGCCAGCGTCGTCATGAGGATGGGACGCAGACGCACGGAGGTGGCGTGGCCCACGGCCTCGGCCGCGGCCATTCCTTCGGCGCGTCCCTCCTCCGCCCGGTCGAGCAGGAGGATGCCGTTCTTCACGACGAGCCCGACGAGCAGGATGCAGCCCATCAACGAGGAGACGTTGAGCGGCGTGCCGGTGAGCCGCAGACAGGCGACGCCCGCCGCGAGCGCCACGGGGACCGAGCCCAGGATGAGCAGGGGGAGCACGACCCCGCGGAAGTGGAAGGTCAGCACCAGGAAGACCCCCAGCGTGGCCAACGCCAGCACCAGCACGAGGGCCTGGAAGGACTCGCGCTGACTTTCGCGCTGACCGCCCAGCCGCACCTCCACCCCCGCTGGCTTCTCCAGCGTGGCGAGCCGCGCCTCCACCTCCGCGGTGACGCTGCCCAGGTCCCGCCCCTCCAGCCGCCCCGTCACCGCCACCAGCGGACGCAGGTTGTCCGAAAGCAGCTCCGCGGGCTGGCACTCCTGGCGCACGCGCGCCACCTGCGTCAGTGGAACCATCTGCCCCGAGGCAGTCCGCAGGCGCAGGCGCTGGAGAACCTGGGGATCCATGCGGTCGGCTTCACGCAGCCGCACTCGCACGTCCACCTGCCGGCCCTCGCGGGGGAGCGTCCCAACGACATCGCCCAACAGCGCGGTCCGGACCTGCGCCGACACCTCCCGCGTCGTGAACCCCAGACGGCCCGCCTGGACCAGGTCCACATCCAGGTGGGTCTCCGGAATGCACCCGGTGACGCCGTCGAACAGGTCCGCCAGGCCCGGGATGTCCCGCAGCCGCTCGGCGACGCGGGGCGCGAAATCCCGCAGCACCTGGACGTCCTGCCCCAGCAGCTTGACCTCGACGGGATCCGGCGCGCCTTCCAGGTCGGAGAGCACGTCCTGCAGCAGCTCGACGAACTCCAGCCGGACTCCGGGAAGCGCGGCTTCCGCCCGCGTGCGTGTCGCCTCGATGATGTCCTGGCCATGGCGCGTCCGCCGCGGAGAGAGCGACACGGTCAGGTCGCCACGCGAGGACTCGGTGGCCGCCGGCGGCCCCAGCTCCGCGCCCAGGCGCCGGCTGGTGCCCATGACCTCGGGGATGTCCGCGACCACCGCCTCCAGCGCGCGCCCCAGCCGGTCCGCCTCCGCGACCGAGGTGCCCGTCGGCGTGAAGTAGTCCACGACGAACGCGCCCTCATCCAGCTCCGGCAGGAACCCCGTCCCCACGCCCCGGCCCAGCAACGCCAACAGCACGGTGAGGAGCACCACGCCTGCCACCAGCACTCCCGGCCGCGCACGCCACTGCGTGAGCATGAACCCCGGGATGACAGGCTCGGGCGCGGGGTGGCCGCCGGGAAGAACGAGCAGCCACCCGCACAGCAGCGGCGTCAGCGTGACGGCCAGCACGAGGGAGAACAACACGGCGGTGCACAGCGTGAACGCCAGCGCGGTGAAGAACTGGCCGGACACGCCGGGCAGCAGCGACAGCGGCGCGAAGACCACGACCGTGGTGAGCGTGGAGTTGGTGACGGGCCAGGCGATCTCCCGGAGCGCGTCCGCGGTCGCGGCCCACCGCTCCGTCCCCGCCGCCACCCGGCGGTACACCGCCTCCACCACGACCACGGCGTCGTCCACCACCAGCCCGATGGCCACCGCCAGCCCGCCCAGCGACATCAGGTTGAGCGTCCCGCCCACGAGCCAGAGTGCGCCAAAGGTCATCGCCAGGGTGGCCGGGAGCACCACCGCCGCGGCCGTCATCGCCCGCCAGGAGCGCAGGAAGAGGCCCACGACCGCGAGCGTGAGCAACCCACCGAGGATGACCTCTTCCCGCACGTGAGCCACGGACCGGGCGATGAGCCCGGCCTGATCATAGGAGAGCTCGACGTCGATGCCCGGCGGCAGTCCCGCTCGCACCCGGTCGAGCTCCGCCTGGATGTCCCGCGCCAGGGTGACAGCGTCCGCCCCGGGTCGCCGGCCCACGTTGACGAGCACCGCGGGCCGGCCGTTCGCGTACGTCAGGGAGAGCCGGTCGGCGTGTCCCTCCTGGATCCGCGCGACGTCGCCCAGCTGCACGGGCGCCTCGGGCGTCCCGCCCACGACGAGCGCCGCCAACCGGTCCGGCGAGTCCACCGGCCCCCGCACCACCACCAGCGCCTGCTGGTAGTGCACGTCCACCCGGCCCGCCGGTTCGAGCACGAGCGCGCTGCCCACCTGGGTGGCGAGCGTGGGCAGGTCCAGCTTCGCCTGCTCCAGCCGCTGTGCGTCCACGGCGATGCCGAGCTCGCGCACGTCGCCGCCGACCACGTCCACGCGCCCCACTCCCGCGAGGCCCGCCAGGCCGGGACGCAGCGTCCGCAGGGCGAACTCGCGCAGCAGGGCAGGGTCCACCGTCCCGGTGACGGCGAGGGTCTGGATGGGAAAGGACGACGGGGTGAGCCGCTCGGCGGAGAGCGTCGCGTCCGCGGGCAGTGCGTTCTGCACCTCCGCGAGCCGCGCATTGACGAGCCCCAGGGCCTGCTCCATGTCCGCGTTCGAGTCGAACCAGAGGGATATCTCCGCGGCCGCGCGGATGGTCCGGGAGCGCACCTGCCGCACGCCGATGACGGTGGACAGCGCTTCCTCCACCGGGCCGGTCACGGACAACCGCAGGGTCTGCGCGCTGGCGCCATTCAGCGTCGCGGTGACGACGATTCGCGGGAAGGTCACCTCCGGGTAGAGGCCAGCGGGCAGGCGGGTCGCGCCGAGCACTCCCGCCAGCGTCAGCGCCGCCAGCAGCACCACCACCCCGGGCGCGTTGCGCCGCAGCAGCGTCAGCCACGTCACCTCAGGACCTCTACCCCGGCGTCATCCGGCAGGGAGTAGCCCCCTTCCACGACGACGCGCTCGCCCACCGCGAGCGGCCCCTGGACGACGGCCCCGCCCAGGTCCTCGGAGACGACGTGGACCGGCACCCGGTGGACCCGCCCGTCCCCGAGCCGCGCGACCGCGACGCCCCCATCCTCCTGGGGCAGGAGCGCCGACGCCGGCACGGCCAGCGCGCTGCCCAGCGACGCCACGACGACGTGGGCTCGCGCGGTCGCGCCCAGGCGCAGCTCCCCGCGCGGGTTGGCGAAGCGCAGGCGGACCAGCACGTTGCCGCTCTGCGGATCCACGGAAGGGGACACCGCGGCGACCTCGCCCTCGCGGGCACCGTCCAGCCCGTCGACGGTGAGGGTCGCGCGTTGACCGGGTTGGACCTCCGCGGCCTCCTGCTGGGTGACGAACGCACGCAGCTCCAGCGGATCCGTCGCCGAGACCTGGACCACGGGGGGATTCGCACCCTCCACCCTCTCCCCCTGCCGCACGCCGATGGCCGTCACGACTCCGTCGAAGGGGGCCTGCAGCGAGGTGCGCCCCATGCCCCGCCGCGCCAGCTCCAGGGCGCTCCGGGCCCGGGCCTCCGCGGCGCGGGCGGAGGCCTCCGCGTTCCGGTCCTGCTCCGCGTCCTGACGGGCCGCGACCCCGTGCTCGGCCAGGACATCCGTGCGCGCACGCTTCTCCTTCGCGGCCTCGAGCGCGGAGGTGGCTTCGCGCAGGGAGGCCTCCGCCTGCTGGAGCTCCGCGGCGGCGTTGAGCGTGTCCACCTGGGCCAGGACTTCGCCCGCGCGCACCCGGTCCCCTTCGGCCACGCGCAGCAGCGACAGCCGCCCGGGCACCAGCGGTGAGAGCCGGACCTCGCCCCCGGGCGGCGCCGACAGCAGGCCCGCGACGCGAAGTTCGCGCACGGCCCGTCCCGGAGCCACGAGGGCGACGCGGACGCGCGGCAGGGGCGGCGGGCCCACCTCGGGCGGCGTCCGCTGGCACCCCACGCCAGAGGCGAAGAGACAGGCGAGCAGCGCGAATCTAGGGCTCATCAAGGGGCATCCCGGCGGCGAGTTCGAGGTCCGCGAAGGCGGACTGGGCGGCGAAGGCGGCTTCGATGGCCTGCGTCCGCGTCTCCGTGGCCGTCTGGAGCGCGGCGTTGAGCGCCACCCGGGGACTGCGGCCCACGCGATAGGACTCCAGGGCCATGCCCTCCGTCTTCTCCACCGCGGGGAGGATCTCCTCCGAGTAGCGAGCGAGTCCCGCCAGCGAGGCGGACAGGCGCGCATGGCTGGAGACGAGCTCCGTCCACCGGGAACGCCGCTCCTCGTTCTGGCGGGCGCGCGCGAGCTCCAGCGAGGCCGCGGCGCGGACCGTCTCTCCGCGTCCCAAGCCAGGGAGGGAGAGGTCCAGGTCGAGCGCGCCGCGAAGATACGTGCTGCGTCCCCCGGGGCCATCCGCCTCCACGGAGACCCCCACCGTGGGCACGGGCCACCGTTCCCGACGTGACGCCCGCAGGGAGGCCTCGGCCGCCGCCACGTCGGCCTGGCGTGCCTCGGCGGCGGGGGATTGCGCGCCTCGGGCCAGGACGGCCTCCAGTGAAGGCAGGGCGGGCGGAGAGGTGTCCACCGGCTCCAGCGCCGCACCCGGTGGCCGGCCCAGCAGCAGGGCCAGCGCCGCCGTGGCGGCGGCGAGCTCACCCTGGCGGGTCAGCCATTGGACTTCGGCGGTGCCTCGGGCGATGCGGGCCTGGAGCAGGTCCAGTTCCGGAGCCGCGCCGGTGTCGAAGAGCAGCACCGCGGCGGCCTCCGACTCGCGCGCGAGCGCCAGTGCGCGCGCGGAGGTCTCCAGGAGCTGGTGGGCGCGCACGCATGAGAAGTAGGCACGCCGCGCATCCGCCCGGACCGTGGCCTCGCTCGCGCGGCGCTCGTCGGCGGCGCCGCGGGCCGTCAACTCCGCGGCGAGCACACGGGCCGCCCGGGCGCCCGGGGCCGGAAGCTTCTGGGTCAGCCCCACGGTCCACCGGGGATCATTTCCCCCTCCCCCCAGTGTCAGGGTCAGCGGGGAGAAGGTCCGGGCGACCTCCTCGTCCCCGCGGGCCACGGCTTCCTGCGCCCGGGCCTGTGCGAGCGCCGGGGCCTGACTCCTGGCTTCAAGGAGCGCCAGGCGCAGCGTGAGTGGCTCCCCCAGCGCGGTGCCGCCACACAGCAGCAGCAGCGTGACGACCCTGGAAGACCCTGCACTCCCGTGCCACATCGAAGGACAGTCCTCCCGACAGCACCGTCCCCGCCATCACCCACCGGGGCCGCTCACCGCGAGGAAGGAGGCGTAATGCCCCGAAGCGGTGGCCGTTTCCGTCCCGGCACGACGCATAGAGCGATGTCCGGCCCTCGCCACCCGCGCGTGAGAAGAACCTCATCCCCTCCCCAGGCGGACTTCATGAGCCCCGGCGGGGGCGGCGCACGGTGACGTTCAGGCGCCGCGGTCGACCGGCAGCCCCGAGCGCGCGAAGGAGAACACCAGCGACGTCTCGATGCGGCTCACCTCCGGACGGCTGGTGAAGGACTGGATGGTGAGCACGCGCAGGTGTTCGGTGTCCCGACACACGACGTGCACCAGGAAGTCCGTCGTGCCGCCCAGGCAATAGACGGCCACCGTCTCCGGCAGCGAGCGCAGGTGGTCGCCGATGCTGCCGAAGGCCTCGCCCACGTGGAGCCGGAGCTGCACGGCGATGAGCGCCTGGAGCCCCAGCCCCAGCGAGCGTGGATCCAGGTCCGCGCGATAGGAGCGGATGACCCCGTCCGTCTCCAGCCGCTTCACCCGCGCGAGGCACGACGACGGGGCCAGCCCCACCTTCGCGGCCAATTCCTTGTTGGACAGCCGTGCATTGTTCTGGAGGGCCTCCAGAATCTCGCGATCAATTCGGTCGAGTGCGGCCATCCGTGGCTCCTGGGCGAACTCCATTCGATGGATGCCGCTCAATCCTGGCTCGTATTCTGTCCGCATGCCACGACACAGAATCGCAGCATGTCTCGTCCTCCTGGCGGGCACGGCCTTCGCGGCCCCCGCTTCGTCGCCGGATGCCCTGCTCGCGCCCTGGTCCGGGCCCCATGGAGGCGTCCCGCCGTTCGACCGCGCGCGAGTGGAGGACTTCGCTCCAGCGCTCGAAGCCGCCATGGCGCAGGCGCGGAGCGAGGTCGCCGCCATCGCTGACTCGAAGGAGCCCCCCACCTTCGAGAACACCGTCGCCGCGTTCCAGGACTCGGGGCGGACGTTCAATCGCGTCTGAAGGTGCGCAAGCAGGCGTATGACTTCGACGACAGCGAGGTGAAGCCATACCTCTATCTGGAGACCCTGCGCGAGGGCATGTTCTGGGTGGCGGGCCAGCTCTTCGGCTACACCTTCACGCCCGCGCCGGACGTGCCCGTCTTCCACCCGGACGTGCGCGTCTTCGCCGTCAAGGACCGGGAGAGCGGCCGGGAGCGGGGGCTCCTCTACTTCGACCCCTACGCGCGTGAGGGCAAATACAACGGAGGGCAGACGGAGACGTACCGCGTCCAGGAGCGCTTCCGTGGCGAGGTGCCGGCCCTGGTGGCCATCAGCATGCCCTTCGTGAAGCCGGGGGCGGGAGGCCCCGCGCTGCTCGGCTGGCGTGACGCCCAGACGCTGTTCCACGAGTTCGGCCATGCGCTGCACACGCTGAGCGGGGACGTGACGTACCCATCGCTCGGTGGTGGCCGCGTGGTGAGCGACTATGCGGAGTTCCCCTCCAAGCTGTTCGAGCACTGGCTCGCCACGCCGGAGGTGCTGAGCCGCTTCGCGGTGCATCACACGACGGGACAGCCCATGCCCCAGGCGCTCGTCGCCCGCATCCAGAAGGCGGCGACGTTCAACCAGGGCTTCTACACCGTGGACTTCCTCACCTCCGCGCTGGTGGAGATGAAGATGCACCTGGCGGGCGCGAAGCGAATCGACCCCGACGCCTTCGAGCGCGACGTGCTCCGCCAGATGGGTGCGCCCGTGGAGGTCGGCATGCGCTTCCGCATGCCCCATTTCGGACACGTCTTCGCCAGCAACGCCTACGCGGCGGGCTACTACCGCTATCTCTGGGCGGACATGTTGGCTTCGGATGCCTTCGAGGCCTTCCAGGAAGCCGGAGGTGCCTATGACGCGAAGGTGGCAGCCCGGCTGCGCGAGCACGTGCTTTCAGTGGGCAACACCCTCGACCCGTTCGAGGGCTACCGGAAGTTTCGGGGAAAGGACGCGAGCCTCGACGCGCTGATGCGCGAGCGCGGCTTCGCGCCCATACACTGAGGGCCATGATTGATCACACCGGCATTGGCGTCGCGGACGTCGCCCGCTCGGCGGCCTTCTACGACGCGGCGTTGGGGGCGCTCGGCCTGCGCCGCGCCATGCAGCTTCCCCAGGACACGGGGGCGGATGGCATTGGCTATGGCCGGGACTACCCCATCTTCTGGATCGACCGCTTCCATCCCCACGGCGTAAAGCAACACACGGCCTTCGCCGCCACGAGCCGCGCCCAGGTCGACGCCTTCCACGCGGCCGCGGTGGCGGCGGGCGGAGCCGACAACGGGCCGCCCGGACTTCGCGGCGTCGAGACGGGCTATCCCGCCGGTTACTACGCCGCCTTCGTGCTGGACCCGGATGGCAACAACATCGAAGCGGTCTTCCGGGAGCCTTCCCGCTAGAGCCGCCCCAGGTCCTGTGACGGCGGCCTCACTGCACGGCGCGCGCGAACTTCCCCGGCGTGAGGCCGACGATGCGCTTGAAGTGCCGGTTGAGCAGACTCTGGTCATAGAGCCCGACCTGGAGCGCGACCTCCGCGGGTGCCAGTCCCTGTGACAGCAACCGCTGAGCTCGCGAGACGCGCAGGTGGGTGAGGTATGAGTGTGGAGGCATGCCCAGTTCCTCGCGGAAGGCGCGGCACAGGTGGAACCGGTTCCAGCCCACCTGATGGGCCAGCGCCTCCAGCGTGATGCCCTCCGGGATGGCTTCGTGCAGGGCCTCCACCACGCGCCGGATGGGCCAGCGGTAGCGCCGATCCACTGCGCCTGAATGCTCCAGACATCCGACCAGCGAGGAGAGGGCTTCGGCCAGGGCCGTCTGGAGCGCGAGCGCGCTGGAGCGTCCCTCCAGGCCCGCATCCAGCACTGCGTGGAGGCCCACGAAGTCGGCCGCCGCGGGCCGCGATGTTTCGAGTTGGAGCTCGCGAAGCCGGGCGGAGGCCGGCGCGCCCAGCGCCTCTCGGGCCTCGGCGACGAGGGACTCGTCGAAGGCGATGACCTGGAACCGGGCCGGTCCATCGCGGCGCAGGTCGCGGTGCACCTCGCCCATCTGCTTGAGGTCGACCGTTCGGGGCGAGGAGGAATGGACCTTTCCCCGCCCCCACCACTCCGAGTGCCCCCGCTGCGTCAGCATCACGGAGAAACGTTCCTTCACGGAGCGAAGCAGCCGCCCGTCGGTCCGGTAGCGCACCAGTCGCAAGCCCGGCAGCTCCGGGAACAGGAAGGTCTGGATGGACAGGGGGCCATCCACGACGGAGTGAGGGAGCGCGGGCACGGTTGGATCCTAATGATGAGCCTCCCTCCTGGCTTGGACGTTGTTGACCTGCACGCCATGCCAACAACGTCCAAGTCCGGCGTGCCCCGGCATGGCTACGTCTTGCATCGCAGACCCGGCCCTCCCCTCACCTGGCCGGGCAGGAAGGCGTCATGTCAGGCATCCAGGACAAGGTCATTGCCATCACCGGAGCCAGCAGCGGCATTGGCGAAGCAGCGGCGGTGCTGCTCGCTGGACGCGGGGCGAAGGTCGTCCTCGGCGCACGCCGGCTGGAGCGGCTGGAACCCGTGGTGGAGCGCATCACGAAGGCGGGAGGAGAAGCCCTCTCCGCACGCACGGACGTGAGACGGCGCGAGGACGTGGCCGGGCTCGTCCGCATGGCCCGTGAGCGGTTTGGCAGGCTGGACGTGCTCATCAACAACGCGGGCAGCCTGGCGACCTCTCCGTTGGACGACCTGCGCGTCGACGACTGGGAGGAGCTGGTCGACACCAACATCAAGGGCGTGCTGTACGGCATCGCCGCGGCGCTGCCGGTCTTCCGCGAGCAGGGCTTCGGACACTTCATCAACACGGCGTCGACGTCTGCGCACCGGATCGTGCCCGGCCAGGCGGTCTACGCCGGGACGAAGTTCGCCGTGCGAGCCATCTCCGAGGGCCTGCGCCAGGAGGCAGGCTCGAAGCTGAGGGTGACGGTCATCTCACCAGGGATGACCCGGACGAACTTCCTCGAGCACGTGAAGAATCCGGAGCTCCGGGCCCGGTTCGAGGAGGTCCGGGACAAGCTCGCGATTTCGCCGGATGCGATTGCCCGGGCCATGGCCTTCGCCATCGAGCAGCCCGCCGACGTGGACGTGGGCGAGGTGATTGTCCGTCCCACGGCGCAGGACTGAGCGGACGAGGAGCCATGAAGGCCTCCCGGCTCGACCCGGGCGCCGGTGCCATGTACGGTCCTCGCGTCATGCGGCGGTCTGGAAACCCAGCGGGTAGACGGTCCGTGGAGACACGGTCCCCTGCCTCTCCGGGGTACCCCCGGGGATTCTTCATGCGGAGCACTTCCCCACGCGAGGCCGGCATCGCGGCAAGCTGCGACACTGGCCACGCCAGACGGGACAGGTGGGACCGGGCCGCCGCATGCCGGATGCGTGGCGGGTGAGCGAACGGAATGTGGTGGCGAAGGCGCTCGCGTCCGCCTTCCTCGCGGCACCCTGGACGCGCGCCGGCCTGGTCGCGAACGGAGCCGAGGCCGTGGGCGGCCGGTTCCCGTGGCTCGTGCCGCTCGTGAGGAGCACGCTGCGGTTCTTTCCCCGGCCACCACACGACAGGCTGGAGTTGCTCGCGGAGATACTCGCGACACGGCCCGCGTTGAAGCAGGCCTGCGCGAACCCCGCGGCGCCGGTGCGGGTCGTGCGCTGGCTCACCGCCGAACCCCAGATGGGACGCCAACCGTGGCCCGTTCCGGCCCTGCCCACTGAAGCGGAGCTCGCGGCGTGGCTGGGGGTGACGGATGCGCAGCTGGGTTGGCTCGCGGATGGGCCGGGGCTGGAGCACACGACCCCGCCCGGGCGCTGGCGGCGCTATCGCTACAATTGGATTCCCAAACGCAGCGGGGGTGAGCGGCTCCTGGAGCAGCCCGGCGATGAGCTCGCGAGGCTTCAGCGCAAGGTGCTCCACGGCATCCTGGACAGGATTCCGCCGCACGAAGCGGCGCATGGCTTCGTGAAGGGCCGGGGGATCCGAGGCTTCGTCGAACCGCATACAGGCCAGGCGGTCGTCGTGCGGCTGGACCTGGAGGACTTCTTCCTCTCCGTGCGGCCACCGAGGCTCTGGGGCGTGTTCCGCGCCGCCGGGTATCCGGATGGGGTGGCGGGGGCACTGGTGGGGCTCTGCACGAACCGGACGCCTGGGGCGGTGGTCGCGAAGGCCCGAAAGCCAACCAACGTCCAGGAGGTGGACTCGCGTTGGCTCCTGGCGCGAAGGCTGGAGGCGAAACACCTGCCGCAGGGGGCGCCGACCTCGCCCGCGCTCGCGAACCTCGCAGCGTACGGGCTCGACGTCCGGCTGTCCGCGCTCGCCGCGGCCCTGGGCCTCCGTTACACGCGCTACGCGGACGACCTGGCGTTTTCAGGAGATGCCGCGAGGCCCGGGAGCATCCGCCGCTTGCTGCGGAGCGTGCGCCGCATCGTGCGCGACGAGGGATTTACGGTTCGTGAGGACAAGACGCGGGTGATGTCCCAGGGCCACCAGCAGTGGCTCGCGGGCGTGGTGGTGAACGAGCACCCGTCCATCCGCCGCGCGGACTACGACCGGCTGAAGGCCGTCCTGCACCTGTGCCGGACACGGGGGCCGGCCAGTCAGAACACCGCCGGCCATTCCGACTTCCGCTCGCACCTTCACGGAAGGATTGCCTGGGTGACGCATCTCCACCCAACCCGTGGAGCCAGGCTGCGCGCGCTCTTCGACCAGATTGCGTGGGACTGAAGCCCGGTCGGAGGTTACGTCCAGCCAGGGCGCGCATGTGCGGTAGAATCCAAGGATGTCGCAGAACGAACGCGGTCTCTACGAGGCCCTGATCACCGAAGCGCTCGAAGGTCCTCTCGGCGCTTTGGACCATCGACTGGAGGCCAACCGGTCGGCGCTGCATGAAGCAGAGGCAGCGGACCGAATCGGTCTTCACCTGGCTCGCGTGGTTGAACGAGCACTCGCCTCGCTCGACCGAAAAGAGCGTGTTGCTATCGGCACGGCCCTGGCGCGCAAGGTCGTTGAGTTGGTGGTTGATGCAACAGAAGCAAGCACCCTCCTGAGTGAGCGGCCAGTGGAGCCCGGCAGCATGCTTCGTAGCATCCTTGGGAAGCTCCCGGATGGCCGCACCGAGACGCTCTCCGAGCCACTCATTCCACTCCTCGACACGACCCTGCTCACGAATGCCCCCGGCGAGCCCCGCATTGGCAGTCAGGTTCTCGCGGAGATTCACTCAGCAGACCAGATTGATGTCGTCATGGCGTTCATCCGGCGCAGCGGCATTGCGCCCATGATCGGAGCGCTCCATGCCCATTGTCAGGCAGGTCGACGCCTCCGTGTGCTGACGACGACCTACACGGGCTCAACGGAGGCCCGAGCGCTCGATGAGCTCCGGGAGTTGGGAGCCGACATCCGCGTGTCCTACGACCAGACCAGCACCCGCCTCCATGCGAAGGCATGGCTCTTCCACCGGCAGTCCGGCTTCTCCACTGCCTATATTGGGTCATCCAACTTGACCCACTCTGCCCAGGTCAGCGGCCTTGAATGGAACGTTCGAGCATCGCGCGCTCGCAATGAGAGCGTGGTCGATAAGGTCGCCGCGGTCTTCGAGAGCTACTGGAACAGCGGCGACTTCGTTCCCTATGACCGGGAGCAGTTCCTGTCGCGTACGGAAAGCGCTAACGTTCATGGCTCTCAAATCGAACTGAGCCCTATTGAGCTTCGGCCTGAGCCATTTCAGGAGCGATTGCTCGAACAGATCGCCCTGTCGCGAAAGCTCGGGCATCACCGGAATCTGCTCGTCTCCGCCACGGGTACAGGCAAGACGGTCACCCCCTGTGTCAGGGAAGTTGTCGCCTCGGCTGAATGGCCGGGATGACCACGCCTTGGGGGCGAGAGCAGACAGGACGCAGTGCCGTACACGGATGCATTCAAGTCTCAGATGGTGAAGCGGATGGT
>NZ_RAWR01000267.1:0-12421 GCF_003986945.1 Corallococcus sp. AB018
GTGGGGGAGGGGCTTGGGGCGCGGAGGCGCTCCTGGGCCTGGGACTCCGGATTTGAGCTGGGGCGGACGCCCCGTAGGATGGAAGCCTCGTCGGTGGCGGCGATTCATGGAGGAATCATGTCAAAGATGCTGAAGGGATTGTTGGCGGCGGTCCTGCTGGTGGGCTGTGGTGGCACGGAGGCGGATGTGGATTCGCCGGCCGAGCTCGCCTCCCGGGGGGACGCCATCTCCGCCTGCAACGTGGGGGCCGCGCCCTATTCCCTCTGCAATGGGGGCAACGGTGTCTGCGTTTATCCTTCGGCGAGCAGCCGCAACGCGGATTGCCGCCCGAAGTGTGGCGTCGCGTGTGGAACCAGCGCCGACGAGTGTTGCATCGGGTATGCCCCCCTCAATTTCTGCGAGATGAGCCGGGGCTGCGGCGGCGGGTCGCCGGGGCCCATCATCGACTGAGCTCCGGGGCACGTCGCGGTCCGTCTCCGCGACGTGCCTGCTGGGGACATCCCCTGGCGGACCTCGGCGCATTCCCAGACGCGCTGGGGGCCGTTGGGGGACACCGGTTACGAGCTGCCCATTCCTCGAGGTCGATTGGAGTTCTCGCCATGAACTGCACGAACTGTGGTGCCCCGCTCC
The DNA here is from genome assembly GCF_003986945.1 of Corallococcus sp. AB018. Classification (NCBI taxonomy): domain Bacteria; kingdom Pseudomonadati; phylum Myxococcota; class Myxococcia; order Myxococcales; family Myxococcaceae; genus Corallococcus; species Corallococcus sp. AB018. Next base: position 631 of record NZ_RAWR01000267.1, read on the forward strand.
CGCCCTTCTCGTTCGGACGCTGCGACTGTTCCAAACAACCGGGCACGAGCTCCAAGAAGCGCAGCCGGGCGGAGTACGAAGCGACGAATCAGCCCTCGGGCTCGAACGATTCCGCGATTCTCAAGAAGCGCAAGCGCCAGCACAGCGCGCTGTCCGTGCTGTTCATTCCGTTCGACGCGGGCGGCACCTCCCGGACGCAAAAGGGCCTCTCGGACTCCGGCACGCGCGGCGAGATCTTCTTGTCGGAAAAGGACTCGTTCCGGCGCATGCCATTCGACCAGGCATTCTTGGAGAAGCGCAATCTCGACCTCATGCCTCCGATGACACCGAAGGAGCTGGTGAGCATGTCGACCAACTCCAATGTGACCTTGGCGTTTCGACCGGAAGGAGCCAATCCGTTGCTGTCGAAGACCGTGGAGAACAAGGTCAGATGGGACATCAACTACGACGTCATCGCGTGCGCGGCCGTCGACAAGCTCGGTTCGGAGCACGATCGCGACTGGGAGAAGTTGCTCTTCACTCACGTGGCGGTTGGGTCTCGTCAATCCCGTGTCAAATGTGGCTGCACCCAGCACTTGACGCCCCCCTCGCTGGTTCCGAAGGTGTTTCCAGAGCTGATTTTTCTGTCGGAGGAACTGAACTACAACAAGTTCCCCGACGAATTGACCGTTCATGACGTCAAGTACCTGCGAATGGACGAGTCGGCGCTCCCCTACAACGACCAAGGCGGGGTCAAGGACTGGAAGCAGCAGATCACTGGCTACGTCCGCTCCGCCCACCGCGACAGTGAGGAGAAGCAAGCCCGGTTTTCAGCCAAGAGAGCCGTCACCAACAACAATGAGAATGTCTTGTTGGTCACCAAGGAGCTGGCGGGTATCAAGCTGGTCGCGTGTGGCGTGCACTTCTCGTCCAAGTACGTCAGTGCGTGCAAGAACAACGATGAGAAAGCGCGCGCGGTGCTTGAGGAGAAGATCGCGTGGAGCAAGCTCAGCGGCGCCGACCTGCTGATCGGCGACTTCAACTTCGATTGCTCCTTCAATCCGCAGTTCATGCCCGAGTATGCGTCGGGTCCGCAATACATCTCCGTCGGAGACCGGATCGAGCAGGTGGTGTCGACGCGCGCGTCGAATACCAGCCAGGACGCGCCACAGCGGTTCATGAACGCGGTGGTGACCAACGACTCGACCCAGATCGAGCCCACCCGCTTCTCCGGTATCGCGCGCCCCGTGATCGGCGACCAGTCGCTCGAAAGCGGTTACTACAGCGATCATCCGTGGATTTTCGTCACGGTCAGCAAGACGCGGGACAATCCCCTTCCCGAAGACTTCCTGAAGATCCCGACCTTGCCGATGATCACCTGGAAGTAGGTTGATTCGATCTTCTCCCAGCCGCCATCACGGGGGCCATGAGCTTCGGGGAGCTGCTCGCCCCCGGAGCACCAAGCGGTCGCTCTCCCTCCGCCGCGGCGGTTGCGCCTCCGCGCCCCGGGCGCCAGCGTCAAGGCTTGATCATGAGGCATACGGGAGCCAACGCAATGGCGGAACAAATCACGCAGAAACAGAAGGCCCAGGAGCCTGTCATCCCAGCTCAGCTGGGGGTCCAGACGAACCGCAAGATCGAGGACCACGCGCTCATCGGAAACATGCGCTCGGCGGCATTGGTCGCCCGGGACGGGACCATCGACTGGTTGTGCCTGCCAGACTTCGACTCGGACGCCTGCTTCGCGAGCCTGCTCGGGACGGAGGAGAACGGTGAGTGGGCGCTCGCACCGAGGGAGTCCATCCAGAAGATCACCCGCCGCTATCGGAAGGACACCCTGATCCTCGAGACGGAGTTCACCTGCGCCTCGGGCTCCGTCCGGTTGATCGACTTCATGCCTGTCGGCCAGGAGTTCCCCAGGATCGTCCGGACCGTCGTGGGGGTGAAGGGGACGGTGGCGATGCACTCGAAGCTGACGCCACGCTTCGCCTTTGGCCGCTCCATCCCCAAGGTAGAAAGCGTGGGCGGCTCGCTCCGTGCGTTCGCCGGCCCGGACGCCATCTTCCTCCGGCGCACGGACAGGGATACGGCGTCCCCACTGGTCTCGAACTTCGAGGTGACCGAGGGCCAGCGGTTCTCCTGGGTGATGAGCTGGAACTACTCGTGGTTGGATCAGGTCCCGCCGAACCTGGATGCGGACCAGTCCGAACAGGAGACCGACCGCTACTGGACCCAGTGGGCGTCGAAAATCGTCCCGCCGCCGAGGTACCGCGACGAGGTCGTCCGCTCCCTCATCACCATCAAGGCCTGCAGCTACGAGAGCACGGGCGGAATCGTGGCCGCGCCCACCACGTCGCTCCCGGAGACGCCGGGAGGCGAACGCAACTGGGACTACCGCTTCACGTGGCTGCGCGACGCCGCGCTCGCGCACAACGCCCTTTCGCGCGCGGGCTTGCGCGACGAGGCATCCTCGTTCTGGAAGTGGGTGATGCGCGCCATCGCGGGAGACCCCGCCCAGATGCAGATCATGTACGGAATCCGAGGCGAGCGCCGCCTCACGGAGTCCACGCTGGACTGGCTCGATGGTTACGGTGGCGCGAAGCCCGTGCGCATCGGCAACGGGGCCTACAACCAGTTCCAGCTCGACGTGCTCGGCGAGGTGGCCGCGGTGCTCTACGCGGGCGCGAAATACTTCGGCGAGGTCGGCCCCGTCGCACAGCGCGCGCTGCTCAACGTCGCCGAGCACGCGATGAAGGTCTGGCAGAGTCCCGACAAGGGCATCTGGGAGATGCGCGGACCCAATCGCCACTTCACCGCCTCCAAGGTGGCCGCGTGGGCGGCGCTCGACCGGGCCATCAAGGCCTCGGATGAGACGAAGATGGCGGCCCCGATGGAGCGGCTGCTGGAAGCCCGGGAGACCATCTTCGAGGAGGTCTGCGCGCAGGGGTTCAATCGCGAGCTGAACAGCTTCACGCAGTACTACGGCGGCAAGGACATGGACGCGAGCCTGCTCTACATCCCGCTGACCGGCTTCCTTCCGGCAACGGACCCACGGGTGGTGGGCACGGTGGAGAGCATCGAGCGCGAACTGCTCCAGGACGGGCTGGTGCTCCGCTTCAAGCCGGACGCTACCGGCTCCGTGGACGGGCTCAGTGGAGAGGAGGGCACCTTCCTCGCGTGCTCGTTCTGGCTCGCCGACACGTACCAGATGATGGGGCGCTTCGAGGATGCCCGGCGGCTGTTCGAACACCTGCTGTCCTTGAGCAACGACCTGGGCCTGCTCGCCGAGGAGTACATGCCGAAGCTGCACGCGCAGCTGGGCAACTTCCCGCAGGCGTTCAGCCACTTCTCGCTCGTCAACGCGGCCTACACCCTCACCGAGCCCCGCGCCTGACGCGGCTCCCGGGCCTTCTTCGGAAGGCCCGGGAGCTCCAGGGCGCGAACCTCAGTCCGGCCAGGTCCAGTCCGCGATCTCAGGCCGGTCCCGGCCGTGCTCGTGCGCGTAGGCCAGGTTGTCGAGGATGGCGTTCTTCATCTCCTCCTTCAGGTGCCCCGCCTTCGCGTGCAGCTCCGGCACGCGGTCGATGACGTCGATGACCAGGTGGTAGCGGGACGTCTCGTTGAGGATTGCCAGCTCGAAGGGCGTGTTGATGTTGCCCTTCTCCCGGTAGCCATGCACGTGCAGGTCTTCGTGGTCGATGAAGCGATAGGCCAGCTTGTGGATGAGTGACGCATAGCCGTGGAAGCTGAAGATGATGGGCTTGCCCGGCGGGAACAGGCTCTGGAGCTCGCGTTGCGTGGACCCGTGCGGGTGATCCGCCGACGACTGGAGCTTGAACAGGTCGACGACGTTGACGAAGCGCAGCTTCAGGTTCGGTGCGCGCGCGCGCAGGATGGAGGCGGCGGCCAGGGCCTCCTGCGTCGCGACGTCACCGCAGCAGGCCATGATGACATCCGGCTCCGCGTCCTCGTCCGTGCTGGCCCGCTTCCAGATGCCGAACCCCTTGGCGCAGTGGGCGACGGCCTCGTCGATGCTGGTGAACTGCAGGTGCTTCTGCTTGTCCGCGACGATGACGTTGACGCAGTCGGTGCTGCGCAGGCACTGGTCCGCCACCACCAGCAGCGTGTTGGCATCCGGCGGCAGGTAGATGCGCGTGACCGAGCCGGACTTGTTCGTCACCAGGTCGATGAAGCCCGGGTCTTGATGTGAGAACCCGTTGTGGTCCTGACGCCACACGGTCGAGGACAGCAGGATGTTCTCCGAGGCAACGGGTGCCCGCCAGCTCACATGGTTCTTGCTGATGTCCAACCACTTGGCGTGCTGGTTGAACATGGAGTCCACGACGTGGGCGAACGCCTCGTAGGTGTGGAAGAGGCCGTGGCGCCCCGTGAGCAGGTACCCCTCCAGCCAGCCCAGCAGCGTATGCTCCGACAGCATCTCCATGACGCGGCCGTCCCGGGCGAGGTAGCCCCCGTCGGCATCCTCCGGCACCAGGTTGGCCATCCACGTCTTCCCGCTCACCTCGTAGAGGGCCTGGAGCCGGTTGGAGGCGGTCTCGTCCGGACCGAAGACGCGGAAGCTCGTCGGGTTGTCGCGCATGATGTCGCGCAGGAACTCGCCGAGCGGCTTCGTGTTCTCATGCAGCGAGGTGCCGCGCGAGCCGACCTTGACCGCGTAGTCGCGGAAGTCAGGCAGCCTGAGCGCCTTGCGGAGCAGGCCGCCGTTGGCGTGGGGGTTCGCGCTCATCCGCCGGGCCCCCTTGGGCGCGAGCGACCGGAGCTCCGGCATCAGCCGTCCCTCCGCGTCGAACAGCTCCTCGGGCCGGTAGCTGCGCATCCAGTCCTCGAGCGCCTTCAGGTGCGCCGGGTTGCCTCGCACGTCGCCGAAGGGCACCTGGTGTGAGCGCCAGGTTCCCTCCAGCTTGTGGCCGTCCAGTTCCTTCGGACCGGTCCAGCCCTTGGGCGAGCGCAGGATGATCATGGGCCAGCGCGGACGCGTCGGGGTGTCCGTCAGCCGTGCCGTCTTCTGCAGGGCGCGGATCTCCTCGACGGCCTGCTCCAGGGTCTGCGCCATCTTCTGGTGCATCTGGGCCGGGTCGCTGCCCTCGACGAAGTAGGGCTTGTAGCCGTAGCCGACGAACAGCGCCTCCAACTCCTCCGGGCTGATGCGGGCGAGGATGGTCGGGTTGGCGATCTTGTACCCGTTGAGGTTCAGGATGGGCAGCACGGCGCCGTCCCGCACGGGGTTGAGGAACTTGTTCGAGTGCCAGGCCGTCGCGAGCGGCCCTGTCTCGGCCTCGCCGTCACCCACGACGCAGGCGACGATGAGGTCCGGGTTGTCGAAGGCCATGCCGTACGCGTGGGAGAGGCTGTAGCCCAGCTCGCCGCCTTCGTGGATGGAGCCTGGCGTCTCCGGGGTGACGTGGCTGCCAATGTGCCCGGGGAAGGAGAACTGCTTGAAGAACTTCCGCATCCCCTCCGCGTCCATGCTCTTGTCTGGATAGACCTCCGAGTAGGTGCCCTCCAGGTACGCCGGCCCGAGCACGCCCGGGGCGCCGTGGCCCGGCCCGGCCACGAAGATGACGTCGAGGTTCTGCTCGACGATGAGCCGGTTCAGGTGGACCCAGGTGAACGAGAGCGCCGGGCTCGCGCCCCAGTGGCCGAGCAGCCGGTGCTTCACGTCCCTCGGCACCAGGGGCCGGTGCAGCAGCGGGTTGTCCTGGAGGTAGATCATCCCCACCGCCAGGTAGTTGCACGCCCGCCAGTACGCGTTCATCAACTCCACTTCCCTGGCGGTGAGCGGTCCCCCGCCCCGTGTCTGCTCGCGGCCTGGAGCGGAGGGCCCCTGGCCGTGCTCCCTGGCGGACAACGGCGACCCATACTCCGACGCTTCCGTTCCTTCGGGGTGTGCCATGACATGCCTCCCATCAGTGGTGGGTGTGGAGTGTGGAGTCGGACGGGGCGAAACCCGCTTCGCCCTCCATGTCCGCGCTGTACGCGCCCAGGGCCGCCGCGCTGTCGCACCAGGCGCGGTGGCGGAACGCCTGCTGGGCGGCGGGCACCTGCGCGCTCTGGCCGCGCCAGGCTTCGAGCGCCTCGTCCTGCAGCGCGCGTCCGTAGGAGAAGCTCAGCGTCCAGGGCTTCGGGCCTTCCAGCGCGTTGATGGCGTTGAGGTGCTCCGTGGCCAGGACCGCGTCCTGTCCGCCGGACAGGAAGACGATTCCGGGGACCGCGGGCGGCACGTGGCGCGTCAGGACACGCAGTGTCGCCTCCGCCACCTCCGCCACCGGGACGTGCCTCGCGAAGCCGTGGCCCGCGGTGACCATGTTCGGCTTGAGCAGCATCCCTTCCAGGGACGCCCCCGCGGCGAAGAGCTCATGGAAGACCGCCTGCAGCACGCGCCCCGTCACGTCCTCGCATTGCTCGAGCGCGTGCGCGCCCTCCATCAGGACCTCGGGCTCCACGATGGGCACCAGGCCCTGCTCCTGGCAGAGGACGGCGTAGCGCGCGAGCGCGTGCGCATTCGCGTGGATGCACGCCGCGGAGGGCATCCCGGCGCGGATGACGAAGACCGCGCGCCACTTGGCGAAGCGCGCGCCCAGCTCGCGGTACTCCTCGAGCCGCTCGCGGAGCCCGTCGAGCCCTTCCGTGACGGACTCTCCGGGCGCGCCGGCCAGGGGGTGGACGCCGGCGTCGACCTTGATGCCGGGGATGATGCCGCGGTCCGACAGCAGTTTGACCAGCGGAATGCCAGCCGCGCTGCGCTGACGGATCGTCTCGTCCTGCATGATGACACCGCCGATGAATCCGGTGATGGCGGGCGTACTGAAGAGCAGCTCCCGGTAGGCGCGGCGGCTGTCCGCGGTCGACTCGATGGCGCGCGCGGTCAGGCGCTTCGTGATCGTGGAGACCGTCTCATCCGCCGCCAGGATGCCCATTCCGTCTGCAATGATGGCTCGCGCGGTTTCACCGAGCCCTGGCCTCGTCGGCATGTGTTCCTCCCATCCCCCGGAGGGAAACGTGAGGGCGTCCCGGTGCGCCAACAACTGGCGGTGGGGCGCTTGGTAACGGGTCTGCCTTTGAGCACCGGGCTGGATGGTGCGGCCCACGTCGCGATGCCATCTTGATGCAGGCTCCCACTGTCACGGATGACGCCCGGTGTGCGGAGGCGGCGAGCGGGCAGGCGGGCGGAGACGGCCATGACCATCAAGTTGCTCATCGCGGACGTCGACGGGACCATGGTGACGCGGGACAAGATCCTCACTCCGCGAACCTGCGAGGCCGTCGCCCGGCTGCGCGCCAGCGGCATCCAGTTCACCCTGACGAGCGGGCGGCCGCCGCGTGGGATGGCAGGGCTGGTGGCCCCACTGAAGCTCACCGCTCCCGTGGCGGCCTTCAACGGCGGCGTGTACGTCAAACCCGATCTCACGACGGTGCTGGCGCAGCGGACCCTGTCGCCCGCCATTGCCAGACAGGCCGTCGACTTCATGCTCCAGGCGGGCCTGGATGTCTGGGTCTACCAGGGGGTGGAGTGGTTCCTTCGCGCCCCCGAGGCCTTCCGCGTGGCGCGCGAGCGGAGCAACGTCGGGTTCGACCCGGTCGTCATCGCTGACCTGTACGGCGTGCTCGATGCAGTCATCAAGCTCGTCGGGGTGAGCGAGGACACGGCGCGGGTCGCGCGCTGCGAGGCGGAGCTCGCCTTGCGGCTGGGCACCGATGCGTCGGCGGCACGTTCGACGCCGTACTACGTCGACGTCACGCACCCTGAAGCGAACAAGGGGATGGTCGTCCGAGAGGCCGCGCGTCTGCTCGGGCTTCCCCTGGAGCAGATAGCGGCCATCGGGGACATGGCCAACGACCTGCCCATGTTGAGCATCGCCGGCATGGGCATCGCCATGGGCAACGCCAGCCCGGAGGTCCAAGGGCCCGCGCGCCACGTCACGCGCACCAACGACGAGGAGGGATTCGCCCACGCGGTGGACACCTTCATCCTGGGCCAGCCGCCCCTCGCACGGACGAAGCTGGGGCTTCCGCCGCGCGCGCGCGTCTGTCTCTTCGGCCTCGACGGGGTCCTCACCCAGACCGCCAGCCTCCACGCCCGGGCCTGGAAGCAGCTGTGCGACTACTACCTGCGGCAGCGGGCGAGGTCCTCGCGGCAGCCCTTCATCCCCTTCGACCTGGTGCGCGACTACAGCCGCTACTTCGACGCCAGGCCGCCCCTGGAAGGCCTCCACGCGTTCCTCGACGCCCGCGGCATCGAACTGCCGGAGAGCACGGTCCACGCGCTGAACGACCGCAAGGGAGAGCTCCTGGTGGAGCTGCTCCGACAGGAGCGGGTGGAGACGTATGAGGGGACGGTCCGCTACGTCCAGGCGGCGCGCGCCGCGGGACTCCGGACCGCGGCCGTCTCCTCGAGCAGGCACGGCGCGGAGCTGCTCCAGTCAGCCGGCATCCCGGACCTCTTCGACGCGCGGCTGGACGCCACGCAGCCCCCCGCGCTCTACCTCGCGGCCGTCCGGGCCCTGGGGGCCGACGTCGAGGAAGCGGTCATCTTCGAGGACACGCCCGAAGGCGTCGCGGCCGCGCGGGCAGCCCACTTCGCCTATGTCATTGGCGTCGACAGGGTGGGCCGGCCCGCCGAGCTGCGCCGCCACGGCGCGGACCTCGTGGTGGCGGACCCCGCTGTCCTTCTGGGGCAGGACGAGGCCTCCTGAAGGCGCGCCTCGCTCGGCCGCCTCTTCGTGCGCAACGTGGCGATGGTGTTCGACGCCTATCTCGCCAGGGCCGCGAAGCCCTGTTTTCCCGGACGGTGTGAAGTTCGCGGCGCCGCAGGGAGAGCCGGTTGGTCCTCGAACCGCCGCGCTGGAACGCAGAATCTGCGCGGGCCCCATGGCGCCGCGCAGGGGTTGCGCGGGTGGAAGAGGGCATCCGAGGCAGCGTGAACGGCTGGGGGATTGCAATGACGCCTTTTCCGTCATGACCAGCCTAGAGCTCGCGCGGTGGCAGTTCGGAATCACCACGGTCTATCACTTCATCTTCGTCCCCCTCACCATCGGGCTCGCCCCGCTCGTCGCGCTGCTCCAGACGCTCTGGGTCGTGACCCGGAAGCCGGGGTGGCTCCGGCTGACGCGGCTCTTCGGCAAGCTCTTCCTGATCAACTTCGCGCTCGGCGTGGTGACGGGCATCGTCCAGGAGTTCCAGTTTGGAATGAACTGGAGCGAGTACGCGCGCTTCGTGGGGGACGTGTTCGGCGCTCCGCTCGCGATGGAAGCGCTGGCGGCCTTCTTCATCGAATCCACGTTCCTGGGGCTCTGGATCTTCGGCTGGAAGCAGCTGCCGCGCGCGCTGCACCTCGCCTCCATCTGGCTGGTGGCGCTCGCCGTGAACCTCTCAGCCTATTTCATCCTCGCGGCCAACTCCTTCATGCAGCACCCCGTCGGGGCGCGTTTCAATCCCGCCACCGGGCGCGCGGAGATGACGGACATCCTGGCGGTGTTGACCAACAACACGGTGCTCGTGGCCTTCCCCCACACGGTGACCTCCGCCTTCCTGGTCGCGGGCACCTTCGTGGCGGGCGTCTGCGGCTGGCTGATGGTGCGCTCGAGCCAGTCAGGTGAAGCGGCGGCGGCCCAGACCTTTCGCGGCGGGCTCAGGCTCGGCCTGGTCACCGTCATCGTGTCCGGTATCGGCGTGGCGGTGAGCGGGGATGCCCAGGCGAAGCTGATGTTCGAGCAGCAGCCCATGAAGATGGCCGCGGCTGAAGCGCTCTGCGACGGACGCGCCGGGGCGCCCTTCTCCCTGTTCGCGGTGGGAGACCTGAACAACGACTGCCGGGGCGTGCGCCACCTGCTGGAGATTCCCGGCCTCACGTCCTACCTCGCGCGCGCGGATTTCCAGGCACCGCTCGAGGGCGTCAATGACGTCCAGAAACGCTACGAGGAGCGCTACGGGGCGGGTCCGGACTATGCGCCCAACCTCGCCGTCACCTACTGGTCCTTCCGCTTGATGATTGGCCTGGGCGTGGGAAGCGCGGCGCTGGCTCTGTTCGGGTTCTGGCTCACGCGCGGAGGCGTGGCGAGCAACTCGGAGCGGTTTGCCCGGCTCAGCCTCGCGGCGCTGCCCACCCCGTTCCTCGCGTGTTCCTTCGGCTGGATCTTCACCGAGATGGGACGGCAACCCTGGCTGGTGGCGCCCAACCCCACCGGGGTGGACGCGCTTCGCCTGCTGACGGCCAGCGGCGTGTCCACCGCCGTCTCCCCCGCCATGGTCTGGACGACGCTGATTGGCTTCACCTGCGTCTACGGCGCGCTGGCGGCGGTCTGGTTCTACCTGATGCGGCATTTCGTCCGGGCGGGTCTGAAACATCCGGCGACCCTCGCGAGCGAGGACAGCCATCCTGAAACCGCGCCGCTGTCGTTTGGCTACTGAACTCCCGGCCCTCTTTCCTGGCATCGATAAACAATCATGGAACTGAATACACTCTGGTTCTGTCTCATCGCGGTCCTCTGGACGGGCTACCTCGTGCTCGAAGGTTTCGATTTCGGCGTGGGGATGTGGCTCTCCGTCCTGGGCAAGACCCCGGCGGAGCGCCGCGCGGTGCTGCGCACGATTGGCCCGGTCTGGGATGGCAATGAGGTGTGGCTGCTCACCGCCGGGGGCGCGACGTTCGCGGCCTTCCCGGAGTGGTACGCGACGCTCTTCTCCGGCTTCTACCTGCCGCTCTTCCTGATTCTCGTCGCGTTGATCGTCCGCGGCGTCGGGCTGGAGTTCCGCTCCAAGCTGGAGAACCCCCGGTGGCAGCGCCGCTGGGAGCAGGCGATCCAGGTGGGGTCGTGGGTCCCCGCGCTGCTCTGGGGTGTCGCCTTCGCGAACATCGTGCGCGGGGTGCCACTCGACGCGAATCATCAGTTCACCGGGACGTTCCTCGGCCTCCTGTCTCCGTTCGCGCTGCTCGGCGGCCTGGCCACCACCTTGCTCTTTCTCAGCCACGGCGCGGTCTTCGTCGCGCTGAAGACCCAGGGCACGCTGCGGACGCGGGCGCTTGGCTGGGCCCGGCGGATGGCGCTGCCCACGCTCGGCGTCAGCGGTGCCTTCGGCCTGTGGACGCAGGTGCGTTACTCGGTGGCCTGGACGTGGCCGGTGCTGGGGTTCGTGGCCCTGGCGCTGGGGGCGGCGGCGCTGAGCGTCTGGCGGGAGCGGGAGGGCTGGTCCTTCACCTTCAGCTGTCTGGCCATCGCGGGCGTGGTCGTGCTGCTCTTCGGCTCGCTCTTTCCGGACGTGATGCCAGCGCTCGAGCCGGCGCACTCGCTCACCGTCCAGAACGCCTCGAGCACGCCCTACACGCTGCGGATCATGACCTACGTCGCCGTCGCGCTGGTGCCGTTCGTACTGGCCTACCAGGGCTGGACCTACTGGGTCTTCCGCCAGCGCGTCACCGTCGACGAGCTCAACCCGGCGCTGGGAGAGGGCTGACCGACCGATGAAGCCGCTCGACCCGAAGCTCCTGCGGCACGCGGGCGCCGCGCGGCGCTACGTGCTGCTCACCGCGGGCCTGGGGCTCGGGATGGTCGCGCTCACGGTCCTGCAAGCGCGGGGGCTGGCCCGGCTGCTGGGGCATGCACGCGAGGTGGCCGGGGGCCATGGAAGGCTCCTGCTCTGGCTCGGCGGCGTGTGGCTGCTGCGCGCGGCCCTGGCGGGGCTCCAGGAATGGACGGGGAAGCGGAGCGCGCACCGGGTCATCGCGCAGCTGCGGGAAGGACTGCTCACGCGGCTGGCGTCCGGCTCGGAGGGGGGGCGCGCTTCGGCGGGCGGG
>NZ_RAWR01000268.1:0-12279 GCF_003986945.1 Corallococcus sp. AB018
GGTGGAGGGGCGGCGGGGGGCGGCCATCGGCATCATCCCCGGCACCGTGGGCGCGGACGGCCGTTACCAGCCCCGGGCCGGCTACCCGAACACGGACATCGAAATCCCCATCTACACCCACCTGCCGCTCAGCGGGGAGCAGGGCACGGGGAGCAGGGCACGGACCCCATGAGCCGCAACCACATCAACGTGCTGACGCCGCATGCCCTGGTCGCGCTGCCCGGGGGCGCCGGCACCGCGGCGGAGGCCGTCCTGGCCTTGCGCTATGGCAAGCCGCTCATCCTGCACGGGCCACCGGAGCTGTTCCGGCGCTTCCCGGTGGAGGCCGAGCGCACCACCTCCCTGGAGCGGGTGGCCGAGTTCCTCCTGGCCGCCACCCGCTAGGCGGCAGGCGGGCTCAAGCAGGGCCTTGGTGAAGGGGAAGCCGCCCCACGGGGTGGCAAAAGATTCTAGGATGGACGTCGTGGGGAGGGGTGTGCACCGCGCGTGCACGTCCGTCACCCATCACGTCCGCCATCATGATCAACCCCGACTATCCGTTGGCCAGCTGGTTCCTCGCGGTCTCCACCTCGGTCTTCCTGGTCGTCTACGCGTTGCCGTTGCTGTTCATCCCGCTGCGTTGGGCGCGTTGGTTCGGGTGGGAGCTGCCCACGGGCAACAACGACTTGACGGTCTACTTCGCGCGTTGCCTGGGCGGCCTGGCGCTGTCCGTCATCATCGCGGTGGTGCAGTTCATCCCGGACCCCAAGAGCCACCTGGTCATCTTCGAGCTCATCGGCCTCATCGGTGGACTGATGACGGCGGTGCACGTCTGGGGCGCGGTGCGCAAGCAGCAGCCCTGGCCGGAGACGGCGGAAATCCCCCTCTACGGCGCCATGTGCCTGGGCGCCCTGTACCTGCGCTTCGCCAACCTGTCCTGAGCGGAAAGCCCCTTAAGGATGCCCTCCACGCAGCCCATTGATCCCGCTGTCGCGATGCTGGCCCCGTACATGCCGGCGGCCATCCTCGCGCGGCTTGGGAGCCAGGATGCGGACGCGCTGCCCCGGGCGGAGGGCGTGCGGGGCGCCATCCTGCTGCTGGACATCGCGGGCTTCACGCCCATCGTGGTGGGGCTGAGCGGCGCGGGCCCTCGCGGCATCGACGCGCTCCAGCGCCTGCTGACGAACTACTACACGGAGATGATCGACGTCGTCCGCGACCACGGCGGGGACATCTACCAGTTCGCCGGCGACTCCATCCTCGCGTGCTTCGAGTCCGCGCCCGAGGAAGCGGACGCGGACGTCGTGCAGCGAGCGGCGGTGTGCGCGCTGGGCGTGCAGCGCAGGCTCGCGCGCTTCGCCCGGCTGGAGCTGTTGGGCCAGCGCTTCGGCGTGTCGTCGCGCATCGGCATCGGCTTTGGTGAGGCCACCCGCATCGTGATGGGCACCACCGGCCTGTGGATGCACCCGGCGCTCGTGGGAGAGCCGCTGGCGCAGGCGGTGGGCGCGGAGAAGCAGGCCACGGTGTCGGAGGTCGTCCTCAGCCCGCGCGCCTGGGCGGCGCTGCCGGAGTCCGCGCGCAAGGGCGATCCACGCGAGGGCGGCAACCACCGGCTGGCGCTCGACGCGCCGGTGGAGTCGGTGAAGCGCCCGCTGCCCGCGCCCACGGGCGGGGCGGAGCTGGTGGGCCGGTGCGCGCTGCTCCTGCACCCGGTGCTCTTCACGAAGATCACCACCGCGCACCAGGAGTTCGCGGGCGACTTCCGCGACGTCACCTGCTTCTTCGTGCGCTTCACCCACGCGCGGGCGGACACGGATCCGGACGCGTTCACCCACGACCTCAACGCCTACTACGAATACGTCCAGCGCGAGTCCGCCCACCACGGCGGCGTGTTGCTGATGACGGACTTCACGGACAAGGGCAACGTGCTCTACGTCCTGTTCGGCGCGCCCACCGCCCAGCAGAACAAGGAGGTGCTGGCGTGCCGGCTGGCCTGCAAGCTGCTCAAGGCCCGGGCGCAGTTCCCCTTCCTGGATGAGCTGCAGATCGGCATCGCCACCGGCCACGCCTACTGCGGGGACATGGGCTCGCCCACGCGCAAGGGCTACTCGGCGCTGGGCGAGGTCGTGAACATGGCCGCGCGCCTGATGACGCACGGCGGACACCAGGACGGCGTGCACCTGTGCGCCAACACCCAGGCGCGCTCGCAGCAGGGCGGCTTCGCCACGGAGTTCGTGGAGGACGCGAAGCTCAAGGGCGTCTCGCGTTCGGTGCCGGTATACCGGCTCTTGGGGGAGACGCGCCGCAGCCTCTTCATCAAGGGCCGGGGCGACATCATCGGCCGCAGCCGCGAGCTCAACGTGCTGCACGCGTCGCTCAACGCGGCCTTCGCCGGCCAGGGCCGCGTGAGCGTGGTGTCCGGCGAGGCGGGCATCGGCAAGTCGCGGCTGGGCGCGCGCGTGCTGGAGGACGCGGAGGAGGGCGGCGCCCGGGCGCTGTACGGCGTCTGCTACTCCTACGAGGCCTTCACCCCCTTCTTCCCCTGGAAGGAGGTGCTGCTCCAGGCCTTCGGTCTGCACGACTCGGACGACACCGAGGCGCAGCTCACGCGCCTGCGGCAGGGGCTGGACGGCCTGGAGGACGTGGGGCCGGAGTGGATTCCCGTGGTCGCGGGCATCCTCGGCATGTCGCTGGAGGAGACGTCCGCCACGGCGGGGATGGACGCGCGGCGCAAGCAGCAGAAGGTGTTCCAGATCGTCTTCCAGCTCCTGGAGAAGCTCAGCCGCGCGCAGCCGCTGCTGCTCTTCTTCGAGGACCTGCACTGGGCGGACTACATCTCGTTGGATCTGCTCCAGTACCTGGCGGTGCGCGTGGGCTCGCACCGCATCATGGTGCTGGCGACGATGCGCCCGGGCGACCAGCTCCGCGGGCTGCGCGACCTGCCGGAGTTCGTCCCGGTGGACCTGACGAGCCTGGACGAAGAGGACACGCGGGCGCTCCTGCGCTTGCACCTGCGCCTGTCGCCGCCGGACGTCGCGCTGGAGGACCGGCTGCTCGCGAAGGTGCAGGGCAACCCGTTCTTCATCGAATCCATCGTGGAGGGCCTGGCGGAGCAGGGCTACCTGGGACCGGTGGAGCCCGGATCGCAGCGGATGGAGCTGAAGCGCGGCCTCCAGGACCTGCTGCTGCCGGACTCCATCCAGGACGTGGTGCTGTCGCGCATCGACCTGCTCAGCGAGACGGAGAAGCTGGTGGTGAAGGTGGCGTCCGTCATCGGGCGCATCTTCACGCTGGACGCGGTGGCGGCGCTGGTGCCCACCCTGGGCCACGGCGTGCTGCGCGAGGCCATGGACACACTCCAGCGCCTGGGCCTCATCCTGCTGGAGACGGAGGAGCCGTACACCTGCCTCTTCAAGCACATCGTCATCCGCGACGTGGCCTACAACACGCTGCTGGTGTCGGCGCGTGAGGACCTGCACCGCCGGCTCGCGCGCTACCTGGAGGCCCGCGCCAACGACAACCTCGCGGCCTCCGCGGGTCTGCTCGCGTTCCACTTCCTCGCGGGCAACGTGGAGGACAAGGGCCTGGCGTACACGCTGATGGCGGCCCGCAGCGCGCGGGCGCAGTACGCGAACGACGACGCGCTCTACCACTACAACCGGGGCCTGGAGCTGCTCGGCACCGTCGTTCCGGTGGACCCGGAGGTGACGCTGCTCCAGACGCGCCGGGTGATGCAGGAGCTGGCGGAGACGCTGCTCCAGGCAGGCCACTACGCCAACGCCATCCTGATGTTCGAGCAGTGCCTGGTGGACGAGGAGGAGCCCCCTCGCCAGGCGGAGCTGCACCTGGGCCTGGGCCGCGCGCACCAGGAGAAGGGCGAGTCCGCGCTCGCCACGCAGCACCTGGAGAAGTCGCTGGTGCTGAGGGGCCGCAGCCTCCCCGGGAGCCTGGCCGCGCTGGGCCTGCGCACGCTGGCGAACCTGGTGCTCCGGGGGCTCGCGACGCTGCTGCCCTTCATCTTGCGTCCGCTGCCGGCGGCGAGGCTGGGCAACTACCTGCAGCAGCTGTCCACGCTCAACTCTCTCATCCGCATCTACTACTTCGCGGACATCACCAAGCTCACCTGGGCGACGCTGGTGTCCACCAACATGGCGGAGCGCTCGCGCAACGACTACGCCATGAGCATGGCGCGCGGTTACTACGGCACGCTCTTGTTCGGAGCGGGGCTGCTCAAGCGCTCGCGCTACCACTGTGAGAAGGCGCTGGAGTACGCGCGCCGCTCCAAGGATCCGGTGGCGGAGGGGCTCGCGCTCAGCCGCCTGGGCATCCAGGCCTTCTTCGCCAACGAGCTGGAGCGCGCGCGCGAATTCCAGGAGGAGGCCGTCTCCACGCTGCGCCAGGTGGGCGAGCGCTGGGAGCGCCAGACGTCGCTGATGATGCAGGCCACGGGCGAGTTCCTCCACTCGCGCTTCCGCACGGCGGTGGCGCTCTACGAGCAGATGGGGACCATTGGCGTGGAGCTCAACGCGCTGATGCACCAGGGCTGGGCGCACTCGTGGGCGCCCATGTGCCGCTACCTGTTGGGCGAAGGTGACGTGGGCGAATTGTGCGCGGAGCTGGAGCAGGGCCTGCGCATCAGCGAAGAGGTGGCGGACCTGGCCAACCAGTGCGCCAGCCTCAACCACCTGGCCAACGTCACGGTGCGCGAGCACCAGGTGGAGGAGGCGGCGCTCGTCGCGGTGCGCTGCTTCGAGAGCATCTGGAGCTATCAGGTGCTGGTGCCCTTCCTCCAGGTGGGGCTGGTGGACGCGGCGGAGGCGGCCCTCTTCGCGCTGGAGGAGGGCGCCACGGTGGTGCCGCGCAAGAAGCTGCTGAAGGTCGTGCGGCTGTCCTGCCTCAAGGCGCGCGTCATCGCGAGGCTCTATCCGTACCTGAAGGGCCCGGCGCTGCGCGTGACAGCGCGCTCGCTGGCCCTGCGCAAGGGACCCAAGGCTGCGGAGCCCGTGTTCCTGGAGGCCATCGCCGTCCTGGAGAAGAGCCCCAACCGCTGGGAGACGGGCGTGGCCTACTTCGACGCGGCGGTGGCGCTGCCGAACCGGCGCGAGGAGTTCCTCGCCCGAGCGCGCGCCATCTTCACGGAGGTGGAGGCCCGCGCGGAGCTGCGCCGCATGGACCGCTCGCTTCCAGGCCACCCTCCAGGCCCCGCCGGTGGAGGCGCTTGTTGCTCCCCAGGCCTCAAGGTCCCGTGACGCTCGCGTGATGTGACGCGCCTGACGCATTCCTTGTCCCGTCAGGCTGGGCCCCTAGACTGCGTGCTTCTCCTTCGACCTCACGCACCGGGCCATGATCACCGCGCCGCTCCGCTTCCAGCTCAGTCCCGTCATCGTCATCTACATGCTCGTGGTCCACGGGCTGGCCGCGCTGGCGTTCTTCCTGCCCTGGCCGCCGTACGCGCTGCCGGTGGCGCTGGCCGTGTACGTGTCCATTGGTCTGGGCACGACGGTGGGGCTGCACCGGCTCCTGTGCCACCGCGCCTTCGCGTGCCCCCGCTGGGTGGAGTACGCGCTGGTGTCGGTGGCCATGCTCACCGCGCAGGGCAGTCCGCTCCTGTGGGCCGCGAACCACCGGCTGCACCACGCGAAGGCGGACGTGGACGGGGACGTGCACTCGCCGCTGCGCGGCTTCTGGTACGCGCACATGGGGTGGATCCTCAACGAGTCCTCCACGGAAGAGGACGGCTGGCGCACCTGGTGCCGCGACATGGCGGACGACGGCTACTACCACTGGCTCTTGCGCTACCGCATCGCGCCGCAGGTGCTGGGCGTGCTCTTCGTGGGGCTGACGTTCGGCTGGCGCACGGTGCCCGCGTACTTCTTCCTGCCCGTGGTGTGCTGGATGCAGAGCACCTACGCGGTGAACTCCGTGTGCCACGCGGCGTTCGGCAAGCGCGTCCACGACACGCGCGACCACAGCCGCAACGTGTGGTGGGTGAGCGTGCTCGCGCTCGGCGAGGGCTGGCACAACAACCACCACGCCTTCCCCGCGTCCGCGCGGCACGGTTGGGTGTGGTGGCAGTGGGACCCGGGTTGGCTCTTCATCCGAGCGCTCCAGGCCCTGGGGCTGGCGTGGGACGTGCGCCTGCCGTCCCGGGTCAGGTCAGGACCTGCGGCGTGAGGCCCAGCGCGGGCATCCGCTCCGCGTCCCACGCCTCGATGGCGTCCAGCCCCGCGATGTAGCGGCGCTCCTTGTTCTTCACCGGGTTGCGGATGCTGACGATCTCCGGCCCGGAGAAGAGGATGGTCTGCTTGTAGCGGGGCAGGTCGCTCATCATCAGCTTGGACGCGTAGTGCCGCGCGATGTTGGGCAGGCTGCCCAGCGTGTGGCACAGCCGCTGGAAGTGCTCCACCACCTCCGACGCGTGCATCTGCTTGGGCCGGTGGCACAGCGTGTAGCCGTCGTAGTCGCGGCTGGTGGTGCCGGGCAGCAGCCGGTCCTCGGCCTTGAGCTCGCGGAAGAAGGGCGTCTCCGGATACGGGCACACGATGCCCAGGAACGTGACGGAGAAGTACTTCAGGTCCGCCAGGTAGTCCGGCAGCCGGTGCAGGTACTCGTTGGTGTCGCCGTCCGAGCCGACGATGAGCCCGAAGGACAACAGGATGCCGGCGGAGAAGACGCGGCGGATGACGGCGTCCACCTCCGACAGCTTGTTCTGGCCCTTGTTCATCGCCTTGAGCGACTCCGGGTTGAGTGACTCCAGGCCGGTGTAGACGTAGCGGCAGCCCGCCTTCGCCATCAGCTTCACCAGCGAGTCGTCCTTCAGCACGTTGAAGGTGAGCGCGCAGCCCCACGTCTTCTTCAAGGGGATGAGCGCTTCACACAGCGCGCGCAGGTACTTGGGCGAACCGCCCAGGTTGTTGTCCAGGAAGACGAACGCGTCCCCCATCAGCCCCAGGAAGTTCGGGTTCCAGCGCATGCGCGTCTGGATCTCGTCGATGACCTCCGGGATGGGCCGGAAGCGGTAGCGCTCGTGGCCGGTGAGCACGCAGAAGTTGCAGGTGAAGGGGCAGCCGCGGGACGCCTCGATGCCCGGCAGGCGCACCTTGTTGTGCGTGAAGTCGATGAGCTCGTAGCGGTACGGCCGGATGGCGGCGGCGCCCTGCGACGGCAGGCTGTAGCGGGGCTTCAGCTCGCCCTTCTCGAAGTCCGCGATGAGCGCGGGCACGTTGGACTCCGGCTCCCCGGTGATGACCGCGTCGAAGTACTTCGCCGCGTCGTCGGGGAAGTGGCCCGCGTGCCGGCCTCCCGCCACCGTCGTCATGCCGCGCTGACGGAAGAGGGTGGAGAGGACCTTGGTGTGCTCGTAGTACGAGTGCAGGTACGAGAAGAAGACGAGGTCCCAGTGCCGGTCCAACGGCAGCTCCGCCTCCTTCTCGTTGAAGATCTCCACCTCCGCGTGCTCCGGGCACAGGCCCGCGATGAGCTCCGGCACGGAGGACTGCATGATGGAGGGTTCCTTGATTCGCAGTCGGGTCGGATGGGTGTACGTGGCGATGATGGCGATGCGCATGCGTGCGGGCCCGGCGGCGGCGCGGACGAAACGAGGCGCGCTCACGTTCGTGTTTTCACCTGCCGGACCGCGTCCCCCTTCGTCGGCGGAGGATCACCCGGAGTCCGGGCGGTGGCAAAGGATCTCCATCGCACGCGCCGCACTCCGCGTGTTTCCGGTGGCAGCGGACGACCCAGGAGGACCTATCTCGTGTGGGGGCCGTGCTGATAGATCTTTGAAACATGGATACTTCTCCTTCGCCAGCCGCCCCGGGTTGGCCGTTTAAGCGTTACTTCTGGATTTCCATCGTGTTCGCGGTGGCGCTGGGCGCGCTCGCGTTGCGCTCGGGATTCATGCCGGATGACTTCATCTGGCTGGGCGTCTGGGACAACATTCCGCCGCCCGCGCCGCTGGGGAACACGCCCCTGGACGTGTACCGCACGGCCACGGGCATCCCGGAGCACACGCTGCACCTGGCGCAGGTGGGCGTCTTCCCGTGGTGGGTGGAGCCCACCGTGCGCGTCGCGTTCTTCCGGCCCCTGGGCAGCCTGCTCTACGGACTGGACCACGTGCTCTACAACCGCGTGGCCGTGGCCTACCAGTTCCACTCGTTGCTCTGGTACGTGGGCCTGGTGGTGCTTGCGGGCGTGCTGCTCAAGCGCGTGCTGCCCACGGCGGTGGCGGGCGTGGCGATGTTCCTCTTCGCCATCTGGGGCTCGCACGCGGCGGTGCTGGGCTGGCTGTCCTACCGCAGCGTGGTGATGTCGCTGCTCTTCGGCATCCTCGGCATCTTCCTCCACGTGAAGTGGCGGGAGGAGAAGCGCACGAGCACCCTGGTGGGCGCGCTGGTGTCCTTCGCGCTGGCGCTCCTGTGCGGCGAGACGATGGTCATCCTCAGCCCGTACGTGCTGGCCTACGAGGCCTTCTCCGGCCCGGGGCAGGCGAAGGACAAGCTCAAGGGGCTCATCCCCTTCGGCGTGCTGATGGCCATCTACTTCGCGGCGTACCGGGCCATGGGCTACGGCGCGGGCGGCTCGGACATGTACCTGGACGCCCTGGGCACGCCCGTGGCGTGGTTCCAGGCGATGCTCGGGCGCGTCCCGGCGGCCATCGCGGGCCTGACGCTGAACGCGCCTCCGGACTTCATCTTCGACCAGTCCCTGGTGCCCCTCTTCACCCTCCTGGGCGCGGTGGGTTTCACGCTGTTCGCGCTGCTGGTGTGGGGCGTGTGGCCCCGGCTGGAGTCCGCGGAGCGCCGCACGGTGGGCTGGATGCTGACGGGCGCGTTCGTGGCCACGTGGATGTCCAACTCCGCCTTCGCCGGCTCGCGCACGCTCATCGTGCCCAGCCTGGGCATGGCGGTGGGCCTGGCCGTGGTGCTGCGCCACGCGTGGAAGGGGCGGGCGAAGACGTTCCGCGCGGGCGCGGTACTGGCCGGCGCGGCGCTGATGGCGCTCATCCACGTCGTGGGCTCGCCGTACCTCTGGTGGCAGACCATGGAGCAGTACTCCCAGGCGGACGCGCTCATGGGCCGCGTGCAGGCGCGCTACGAGGAGGCGTTCGACCAGACGAAGCTCCCCAACCAGCGCGTGGTGGTGCTCAACGCCCCCAACGGCATCATCGGCATCTACGGCTCCGTGCGCTGGTGGTCCTCGGGCAATCCGCTGCCGAAGGCCTGGTGGGTGCTGTCCTATTCGCTCTACGAGCAGAAGGTGACGCGCACCGGCCCCAACTCGGTGGAGCTGGAGCTCACCAAGGGCGGCCACTTCCTGGACTCCGTGGAGGAGCGCATCCACCGCGCCGCGCGCCACCCGGTGCACAAGGGCGACGAGTTCGACATGAAGGGCATGACGGTGAAGATTGAAGAGGCGGACGCGGAAGGACCCACGCGCATCTCCTACACCTTCGATGTGCCGCTGGAGGACCCGTCGCTGAAGCTGGTCCAGTGGCAGAACAAGAAGGTGGTGCCCTGGGTGCCGCCGGCCGTGGGTGGACCGTCGTCTTCCCTCAACGTCCGGGTCGTGCAGTAGGGCAGGGCAGCAGCAGGTGGCGCGGGGGACTGCTCCCCCGCGCCCGGGCTTTCTTCAGCCCACCAGCCGAACCACGGCCAGCGTGATTCCGTAGACGATGACGGACACCAGCGCGGCCGCGGGGATGGTGAACACCCACGCCCAGATGATGCGGCCGGCGGTGCCCCACTTCACGGCCCGCCAGCCGCGCGTGGACCCCACGCCGACGATGGCGCCGGTGATGGTGTGCGTGGTGGAGACGGGGATGCCCAGCTCCGCCAGCGCGATGATGGTGACGCCGCCGCCCGTCTCCGCGCTGAAGCCGCCAATGGGCGCCAGCTTCGTGAGGCTGTGGCCCATGGTGCGGATGATGCGCCAGCCGCCGAAGAACGTGCCCATCGCGATGGCGGCGTGGCAGGAGATGATCATCCACCAGTCGATGTGGAACGGGCGGTCGCGCCAGATGGTGCCGAAGAGCACCACCGCGATGATGCCCATGACCTTCTGCGCGTCGTTGGTGCCGTGGCTGAAGGAGAAGATGGCGGACGACACCAGCTGCAGCCGGCGGAACCAGGTGTCCACGCGCAGCGGCGTCTGACGGTGCACCGCCCAGGTGCTGGCCAGCATCATCCCGATGCCCAGCGTCATGCCGATGAGCGGCGACAGCACGATGAAGGCCGCGATGCGCGCGATGCCGCTGCCCACCAGGCCCTCGAAGCCCAGCACGGGCAGGGTGGCGCCAATCATCCCGCCCGCCAGCGCGTGCGAGGAGGACGAGGGCAGCCCCCACCACCAGGTGAGCAGGTTCCAGACGATGGCGCCCATCAGCGACGAGAAGATGACCATCAGCACCGCGGCGGGGCCGGCGGCGCGGAGCATCTCGAAGTTGATGATGCCCTTGCCCATGGTGTTGGCCACGTGCACGCCGCCCGCGAAGGCCGCGATGAAGTTGAAGAACGCGGCCCAGGCGACAGCCAGGTTCGGCGACAGCACGCGCGTGGACACCACGGTGGCGATGGAGTTCGCCGCGTCGTGGAAGCCGTTGATGAAGTCGAAGATGAGCGCGACGATGACGATGGCGACGACCGCTGCGAGCAGCATCTCAGCTGTGCTCCAGCACGACGCCCTCGATGACGTTGGCCACGCCCTGGCACTTGTCCGTGGCCGTCTCGATGAGGTCGTAGATCTCCTTCCACTTGATGATGGTCAGGGTATCCACGCCGCTCTTGAACAGCCGGCCCATGCCCGCGCGCAGCGCCTCGTCCGCCTGGGACTCCAGGTGCTTGATCTCCTTGCAGCCCGCGAGGATCTGCTCCGGCTTCTTGATGAGCCGCAGCGCCGCGACGACCTCCTGCACCTTCAGCGTGGAGAGCACCAGCAGCCGCGCCAGCTCCGTGGCATCCGCCCGGGTGGATTCGATCTCGTAGTACAGCAGGCGCGCCGCCGCCGCGTTGGTCAGGTCCAGCACGTCGTCGATGCGCGACAGCAGCGTGTGGATCTGCCCCCGGTCGAACGGGGTGATGAACTGCTGGTGGAGGCGGTTGAAGGCCGTGTGGGTGACCTCGTCGCCCTTGTGCTCCACGTCCTTGAGGGCCTGGACGCGCGTGGGCACGTCCCGGAAGTCGCTCAGGAGCTCGTGTAGGAGCTTTGCTCCCTCGACAGTTCTGGCGCATTGCGCGTCGAAGTCGTCGAAGAACTCGTCCGACTTCGGCATCAGCTTTTCGAGCATGGGGATCTCCCTCGGCGCCTGGAGGGACAGGAGCTGTCAGCCGCGGGAGGGTGGTGGCGCCTCTAGGGGGTGACACTCCCGTGACGCGGGAGTGACTACCCTACCTGGAGAGATTCGCCAGTGTTCCGTGTGAAAACGCACGGATTCCAAGGGGTTGGCGCTTGACGCAGGCGGCCGCTCAGACGACGCGGTTGCGCAGCTCCTCGAAGAAACCCACCCACAGCTGCCACATCTCCTCGGCGCCGCGGGTGATGGTGGCCAGCTCCTCGTCCGTGTACGCGAGCCCCATCGTGTGGCCGGCCGTCTCCACGTGGTCCGGCTCCTGCTTCACGTGGATGTCCACCCAGGGCAGGGACTTGAGGCCCGTGGTGCGGCGCACCAGCTTGCCCAGCTTGGCCACCATGGTGAGGTCCGCCACCTCCGTGCCGTAGAGGAAGCCCAGGCCGGTGAGGTGGCTGTCCGTGGAGCGCTGGTACCCGTCGATGAGCCGGCGCGTCGCGGGCGTCATGTCCGCCTCGGACACGCCCGCCTGGGTGAAGCCCGCGTCCGTCATCGTCTGGATGAAGAAGCGCTCGTGCGCGCGCGCCGGGTCTCCCTCGCCCACCTCCTGGTTGAGGATGTGCGTCACCGCCGTCTTCATCTCCATCTGCGGGCAGACGGCGATCAGCTTGCCCAGGAAGGTGGGGAAATAGTGCAGGGGGTGCCACCACTGACCCAGCACCAGCTCCGCCTGGTCGCGGCTGAAGGCCTTCTCGTCCACCACCTCGAAGAACCGGTGCTTGATCAGCTGTTCACGGTGGGGATTCTTCGCCAGTGCCGCCTCGATGGTCTGGTTCCGCATTGCCGCCTCCAGGTTGGTCCAAAAGGGCTGGGTCGGCGTTTATCACAAAGCAGGACTGCGATTCTTGGAAATATGGAAAGACAAGTACAACGTGACTACGTGGCTTACCGCCAGTGTGGAACGTGCAGGCGGACAAGGGCGCGCTGTCCGGGGTGGGGAATGCAGCATACAGTTG
>NZ_RAWR01000269.1:0-12274 GCF_003986945.1 Corallococcus sp. AB018
CGGTTCTTCCATGGCCTCAAGCGCTTCCGCCGCCTCGCGACTCGATATGAGAAGACAGCCCGCAACTACCTTGCCCTCATCCACCTCGCCTGCACTCGGATGTGGCTCAATTAGGGACACCCCCTAGAGCCAGAGGCGATGAGGACTCTCGCCAGCGGGTTGGCGGCGCGCTTCTCGTAGCGCGCCGCCACGCGCCGGCTCAACGCACCGACACGCCCGGTCGCCACGAGATTGCTGGGAGTGCGTCATGATTCTACTCTGGGTGGAATGAAATATTGCTCCGACGCGAAATGCGGTCACGTGCAGCCCTCCGGCGACACCTGCGGCAAATGCCGCAAGCCGACGAGCGAGGCTGGAACGCCGACCATCCGGTTCGATCCCAGGGTTCCCCTCGCTACGAAGCTCGAGTTCCAGTGCTTCGGCACCACGTTCTCACTCCCCGGAAAGTATCTCCTCAAGTGGTGGCACGAGATCGCGATCGCCTACGCCGCCAAGGTGATTAACGAGAAACTCTGGCTGGAAAACCGGCTCAATAATATGGGGCCACTGAGCAACTACGTGCTGTTTGGCGAGCCGGGCGACATCTCCACGTTCGATGGAAAGGACCACGAGATATCAATCGGCATCCCCTCGACCCAGGGTTGCCAGAAGATCTACCTGCTCAAGAATCTGTTTACCGATTGCACCAAGACCAAGGACAAGGAGGCCTACGCGCGGTGCCAGAAGTTGATTGGCGCCAAGGTGGATCGGGCGCCCTCGTATCACGAGTTCGCGCTGTATTTCCGCAAGCGCACCTCGCACAGGAGTGACCGCGAGGTCGCGGAGCACTTGCTCAACGTAATCGCGCAGAAGGCCAACCCGAAGGACGTCGTTGAAGCGCTGTTCCTGGGTTCTTCGCTCGGCTCGGAGTTCGTCCGCAACCGCACCAGCTTCATCGATACCTTGTTGTGCCTCAAGCTGGTGGTCGCCGGCGCACTCACCATGAACCAGCTGATCGTCGGGGGGGTAAAGAAAGAGCGGGTGCGGATCTCGGAAGTGTTTCCCCTGGACGAGCGCTACTTCCCGGACCTGCATCTTACCGGCACGGACCTCTTGTCGGCGGATGGCATCCGGGCGGCCCGCTATGTGAAGGAATTGCAGCTCGAACAGGGCACTGTCGAGGTCGAGACCACGAAGGAGCACAACAGTTCCAAAACCAAGACCGCGGCGAACTGCTGGATGCAGGTCCAGACCGCGGTCGAAACGTTCGACCGCAAGGGCGACTGGCCGGAGCTGAAGGTGATGACGTGCAATCCATCCAAGCTCGGCGGGGCGTTGCCGATGACGGGGCACGATACGCAGTCGCTCGGCACCAATGACTTGATGGTGAAGATGTTCAACGATGAGATCGCGTTCACACAGGTGCAGGCCAAGACCCTCACCAACATCATCCGCATGCTGCATGCCGACTGCAGCGGCGCGTTCCCGGTCTTCTTCCACGGCGCGTTCACGCGCGATGTGACCAGCAAGATCCTCAGGGCCACACCTCCCCT
Source organism: Corallococcus sp. AB018 (assembly GCF_003986945.1). Taxonomy (NCBI): domain Bacteria; kingdom Pseudomonadati; phylum Myxococcota; class Myxococcia; order Myxococcales; family Myxococcaceae; genus Corallococcus; species Corallococcus sp. AB018. Next base: position 1,533 of record NZ_RAWR01000269.1, read on the forward strand.
GGAAGTGAAGACGCTGATCGTCAGGTTCGTGCGGCAGCAGATGGTGGAGATGGTGTTCGGCAAGGCGGTGAACGTGCCGACCCTGACCATCGAAGAGCTGGGGCAAACGCCGATCCAGGATGAGGTGGACGCGCTCGAGGATTGATTCCCTCGGTAGGGCGCTAGTTCGCCGCCGCTGCCATCCCCGATTCCTGGAGCGAGGTGCGCTCCACCTCCTCCAGGAAGTCCTCCAGCGCGACGTTGACCGCCTGGGGCTGCTCCAGGATGCACATGTGCCCGCCGCAGCGCAGCCGCTTGAGCCGCGCGCCCCGGATGCGCTGATGCAGCCGCTCCGCCACCTCCGGCACCGTCACCGCGTCCTCCTCCCCCACCAGCACCAACGTTGGCGTCTGGATGCGGTGCAGCTCCCCCTCCACGCTGCGGCGGTGGATGACGCCCTGCATCGCGCGCCACACCGCGCGTGGGTTCGCCACCAGCTGCCGGCGCAACAACGCCCGCTCCGCGGACCGCTCCGGGTCCCGCATGAACGTGCGCCCGAAGTAGAGCGACATGATCCGATCCACCACCGGCCTCAGACCCAGCCAGTGCGTGAGCGTCGTCAGCACCCGGTAGCGCGCCAGCGTCAGCGGCAGCTCCGCCGCGGCGGAGGAGTCCAGCAGCGCCAGTGAGCGCAGGAGCTCCGGGTGCCTGGCTGCCAGCCTCAGGCCCACGAAGCCCCCCATGGACTGGCCCACGAAGTGACACGGCGCCAGCCCCAGCGCCTGGATGACCGCCACGGCGTCCTCATACACGGTGCGCAGGTCGATGACCGAGTCGCCAGGCGGGGGCTCGCTCTGCCCCTGGCCCCGGTGGTCGTACACGATGCAGCGGTAGTGGCCCCTCAGGGCCTCCACCTGCCGGTGGAACAGATGGGAGTCCCAGAGCAGCCCGTGACTGAAAAGCACCGGCTCCCCGCTCCCCCCTGTGTCCTCGTAGTACAGTCGTGCACCACGGATGGACAGGTATGGCATCTGCTTTTCCCCCGGCTTGGGCCCCCTTAGGGCCTTCCCGGAACCCACCCTCCGTTTTGATTGATTCCGGATGCCCGGCCGCCCGGTTTGACAGGGGGCCGAAGCCGCTGCCAAACAAGGACCCCATATGGACACCACCGCCTGGCAGCTCTGGTTGATCGCCGCCATCGTCCTGGGCGCGCTGGAGATCAAGCTCTCCGGCTTCGTGACGCTCTGGTTCGCGGTGGGCGCGCTGATGGCCTCCCTCATGGCCGGGGTGGGCCTGGGCCTCAACAGCCAGCTCTTCGCCTTCATCCTGGTGTCCGCCGCCCTCTTCGGCGCGTCCCGCACCATCTTCAAACACGTTTTCATGCGGGACGCCGTGCACTTGAAGACGGGCGTGGAGGCGATGCTGGGCCAGGAGGCCGTGGTCATGGAGGCGCTGGCGGACGGACACGGGGGCACCGTGCGCATCAACGGCGAGCTGTGGATGGCGCGCTCCCTGTCCGGGCCCCTGCCCGAGGGCGAGCGCGTCACCGTGGAGCAGATTGAAGGCCTCAAGTTGTGGGTGCGACGCCCGTCGGCGTCCAACGAAGTCGCGCTGCAACCGGCGCGTCGCAAGAAGAAGGAGAACGCAGGATGGGACTGACCATTGTTCTGCTCGTCGCGGCCGCGGCCGTCGTGATCGGGCTCGTCACCGGTGTGCGCATCGTTCCCCAGGCCAAGGTGATGGTCGTGGAGCGGCTGGGGAAGTTCCACCACGTGGCCTCCAGCGGCCTCAACATCCTCATCCCCTTCATGGACAGCCCTCGCGCCATGGAGATGCGCGCCGGCAACCGCTTCACGCGCAACACCCTGGTGGACCTGCGCGAGCAGGTCATGGGCTTCGAGACCGTCCAGGTCATCACCCATGACAACGTCAACATGGAGGTCGGCTCGGTCATCTACTACCAGATCGTCGATCCGGGCCGGGCGCTCTACCAGGTGGAGAACCTGGCGCTCGCCATCGAGCAGCTCACCATGACGAACCTGCGCAACGTCATGGGCGGCCTCACGCTGGATCAGACGCTCACCAGCCGCGAGACGGTCAACACCAAGCTGCGCATGGTGCTGGACGAGGCCACGGAGAAGTGGGGCGTGAAGGTGACGCGCGTGGAGCTGCGCGAGATTGAACCGCCCCAGGCCATCAAGGCCGCCATGGCCAAGCAGATGACCGCCGAGCGCGAGCGCCGCGCCGAGGTCACCAAGGCCGAAGGTGACAAGGCCGCCGCCATCCTCCAGGCCGAAGGCGAGAAGATCTCCCGCATCCTGCGCGCGGAGGCCGAGCGCGACGCGGAGATCGCCCGCGCCGAAGGCCACAAGCGCGCCGTGATGCTGGAGGCCGAGGGCAAGGCCGAGGCCACGCGCCTCACCTTCGAGGCCATCCACACCGGCCGCGCCACGCCGGAGGTGCTCGCGCTGCGCTACCTGGAGACGCTCCAGGAGCTGGGCAAGGGCGACAACAAGATGTTCATCCCCTACGAGGCCACCGCCGCGCTGGGCTCCATCGCCACGCTGAAGGAGGTGTTCGCCAAGGACGCCGCCCCGGCCGCCGCGCCCCAGCCCCAGCTCCGCGCGTCCGCTCCGTCCGCCGCCTCGATGAGCGCCCAGGCCCTGGCCCGGAACGCCGCCGCGAGCGCCACCATCCCGGCCACCCGCCGGGTGCAGCCGCCCTCGGACGAGTAGCCCCGGCCCCTTTCGGGGAATCGTTGTCAGGGCACCGGCGTTCTTTCCGTCGGTGCCCACGTCACGGCACGCGCCCGGGCTTGCCATCCGCCCGGGCCGCGCCGCATGCTCCACCTGAAGCACCGGTTGTCCACGCGGGGAGATGTCACAGGTCTTCCCCTGAACGAGGTTCGCAGACCCTTGAAGCTGTTCGCCTGAAACCCCGGTCCCCCGCTGTACCCCGCCGCCGCGCGTCCTGACGGACGTGTGCGCTGGCTTCCGGTTTCAGGAGTCGCTTCAACATGCCCTCGTCCTCCTCCGTGCGCGCGCACCGCGTCTGCTTTTCGTTCACCGATGCCATCCCCGTCCTCACCGACGTGGAGTTCCACCTCGCCTCCGGCTGGACGGGCCTCGTCGGCCCCAACGGCGCCGGCAAGTCCACCCTGCTGCGCCTGTTGTCCGGCGAGCTGAAGCCCACGTCCGGGCAGCTCCAGTTCGAACCGGACTCGCCGCTCGTGTGCCTGTGTCCGCAGGGCGTGGAGGCGCTCACGCCCGACATCACCGCCTTCGCGGACGCCTGGGACGCGCTGGCGCGCAGGCTCCAGGGCCAGCTGGGCCTGGACGTCACCGCGCTGGAGCGCTGGCCCACGCTGTCCCCGGGTGAGCGCAAGCGCTGGCAGGTGGGCGCGGCGCTCGCCCGCGAGCCGGACGTGCTGCTGTTGGATGAACCCACCAACCACCTGGACGCGGAGGCGCGCGCCTGGCTGGTGGCCGCGCTGCGCCGCTTCCGGGGCGTGGGCGTCGTCGTGTCCCATGACCGCGAGCTGCTGGAGACGCTCACCCAGGCCACGCTGCGCGTGCACGGCGGCGAGGCGCACCTGTACCCGGGGGCCTACTCCGCCGCGAAGGGCCACTGGGAGGCGGAGCGCGAGTCGGAGGTCGCCGCCCACCAGCAGTCCAAGGCGGAGCGGGACCGCGCCGCGCAGCTGCTGGACAGCGCCCGGCGCGAGCACCAGGGCGCCACCCTGTCGCGCAGCACGTCGCGGCGGATGCGCAACAAGTACGACAGCGACGCGCGCGGCCTGGGGCCCTCCACGCTGGCGAGCTGGGCCGAGTCCCGCCTGGGCCACCAGGTCACCGTGAAGCGCCGCGAACTGGAGCGCGCCGAGGCCGCGGTGGGCACCTTCACCGTGGACAAGACCGTGGGGCGCTCCGTGTTCGTGGACTACGTACGCTCGCCCAACCCGTGGCTCTTCACCTTCGACACACCGGGCCTGAAGGCCGGCGACGTGGAGGTGCTGGGCCCCACGCGCCTGGACGTGGACCGCGAGGCGCGCATCCGCATCGAGGGCCCCAACGGCGCCGGCAAGACGACGCTCCTGAAGGCACTGCTGGAGCAGGCGCGCGTGCCTCGCGAGAAGCTCCTGTACCTGCCCCAGGACCTGGGCGCGGAGGAGACGCGCGCCCTGATCGACGCGGTGCGAGAGCTGCCCTCCGATGAGCGCGGCCGGGTGATGTCCCTGGTGGCCGCGCTGGGGGTGGATCCGCACCGGCTGCTCGCGTCCGAACAGCCGTCGCCCGGCGAGGCGCGCAAGCTGGCCATCGCGCGCGGCCTGGGCCAGCACGCCTGGGCCCTGGTGCTGGACGAACCCACCAACCACCTGGACCTGCCGTCCATCGAACGGCTGGAGGCGGCGCTGCACGACTACCCGGGCGCGCTGCTGCTCGTCACCCACGACGCGCCCTTCGCCCGCTCCTGCACCACCACGCGGTGGCTGGTGGCGAACGGACGTGTGGAGGTGGAATGAGCCACCTGACCGCCGGGATGGAGTGAAGACAGACCTCCCCGCGAAATAACGCTGAAACTTGTTTTTCGCGCCGGTGTTCCACTCCTAGAAAAGACCTGCAGTCCCGGTGGATGTCACACCGGGCCTGTATCGTCTTCTTCCCCCCATTCCAGGAGTCCGTATGTCTCGGCGTACGCCGCCATGGCGGCATTCGTGTCTCTTCATCACGGGCGCGCTCGCGCTCACCGGCTGTTCCAGCGGTTCCGCCCCGGAGGAAGCGCCTCCGCTGGAGCAGCAGGCCAGTGCGCTCGTTCCCGGACCGGACCTGCGCATCACGGAGCTGACGGCTCCGGACAGCGCGAAACCCGGCCAGCCCGTCACCGTCACCGCGAAGGTCTGCAACACCGGTGACCAGGCCGTGTACTCCAGCGCCATGCTGGAGGTGTACCTGTCCACCACGCCCACGCAGCAGGTGCCGGGGCCGGGGACGCAGCCGCCTCCCACCCAGCAACTCACCCAGGGCCAGACGGACGTGGGAACGGTGTACGCGGGCCAGTGCGTCAGCCGTTCGTTCAACATCTACGTCAGCCCTCCTTCGGGCTTCACGGGCAACGGCACCTACTACCTGGGGGCCAGCGTCGACACGCAGAACGCGGTGCCGGAGTCGGACGAGACGAACAATGGCTTCGTGAAGGGCCTGATGGGCGTGGGCAACCGACCGGACCTGGTCGTCACGCGGGTGGACGCACCGCCCAACCTGGCGCCGGGCCAGGCCTTCAGCGCGTCCGCGACGGTGTGCAACGTGGGCACGGAGTACAGCTCCGGCGGCTCCGTGGAGCTGTACCTGTCCTCGGTGAACGGGCTGACGCTGCCGCCGCTGTCCGGCCCGCCCCCCGTCCCCGTCACGCAGCTGATGGTCGGGAGCGCCCTCATGGGCAGCCTGGAGACGGGCCAGTGCCGCGCGGTGCCGCTCACCGGCTACGCCCAGAGGCCGCCCTCCGCGCCGCCGGGCACGCCTCTGTACCTGGGCGCCATCGCGGACCCGTCGCGGAGCGTGACGGAGCTGCGCGAGGACAACAACACGTTCGTGCAGGGACTGGTGGGCGTGGGCAATGGCCCGGACCTGTCCATTCGCTCCGTGACGGGGCCCGCGAGCGCGCGCCAGGGCGACTCCTTCCCCGCGACGGTGACGGTGTGCAACGAGGGCACCGCGTCTTCTCCCCAGGCCGACGTGAGGGTGTTCCTGTCCACGGTGCCGTCGCTGGCGGCCCCGGGAACGCAGCCCCGCCCCTTGACTGAATTCCCGGTGACGAGCTTCAGCGTGCCGGCGCTGGTGAGCGGCCAGTGCGCCACCCGCACGGTGCAGGGCCCCGCCAACCGCCCGCCCGCGAATCCCAGCGAGCAGCCCCTGTACCTGGGCGCCATCGTGGACCTGCCGCAGGGCGTGGTGGAGCTGCGCGAGGACAACAACACCCGCGCGGACACGCTGATGGGCATGGGCGCGCGGCCCGACCTCACTGTCGTCTCGCTGGACGCCCCCTCCAACGCGCCGTCCTACGGGCCGCTCGCGGTGTCCGCGAAGGTCTGCAACGTGGGCACGACGCGGTCCACCGACGTGCCGGTGGAGGTGTACGTCACGAATGAGCCCTCGCTGAGCGTCGTGTCCGGTCCGCCGCCCATGTCCCGCATGCCGGTGGGCACGGTCAACGTGCCGGCGCTGGAGCCCCTGGAGTGCGTCACGCGGCTGGTGAGCGGCTACTCCAACGTGCCGGGCGGGACGGCCATGCCGAACCCCGTGCTGTACGTGGGCGCCATCGTGGACCCGATGTCGTCTCTCCAGGAGCTGCGCGAGGACAACAACGTGTCTCCGCTGTCCCGCATCGGCCTGGGGTACGGCCCGGACCTCGTCGTGCGCACGCTGACGGCGCCCTCGAGCGTCAAGCCCGGCACCTCGCTGTCGACGGACGTGAAGGTCTGCAACGAGGGCACCCAGCCCTCGTCGGCTTCGACGGTGGGCCTCTTCCTGTCCACCACGGCCTCCGTGACGTCGTCCATGCAGTACCCGCCGTCACCGTCCCAGGTGATGGTGGGCACGGTGGAGGTGTCGTCGCTTTCGCAGGGCACCTGCGTGCTGTACCCGAAGACGGTGTACGCCGCCCTCCCCCCGGCGGCCACGCCCACGCAGCCGCTGTACCTGGTGGCCGTGGCGGACGTGAACCAGCAGCAGCTGGAGCTGCGCGAGGACAACAACACCCGCGTCGCCGGCACCCTCATCGTGGGCAATGGCCCGGACCTGGTGGTGACGGACGTCACCGGCCCCTCCAGCGCCATCCCGGGCGGCCCCCTCACCCTCAACGTCAAGGTCTGCAACGTGGGGACCGAGCCGGCGGGGCCCTCGTATGTGATGGGCGTCCTGGCCATGGAGGAGATGCAGTCCAATCCGTACCTGCCTCCCGCGTCCTCGGAGTCCTATGTCGGGATGACCTCCGTGTCCTCGCTCGCCGTGGGCCAGTGCGTGACGACGGCCGTGAGCGGCTCCGCGTCCACGGTGCCCAACGCGGACCCCGCTTCCCCGCGCTACCTGGGAGCCCGCGTGGACATGTCCAATCAGGTGGTGGAGCTGCGCGAGGACAACAACACCCGCATGACGTCGCGGATCGTCGTGGGCAGCGGCCCGGACCTGGTCGTCCGCTCGGTGACGGCGCCCCCGGCCCTGCCACAGTACGGCTCCTTCACCGCGCAGGTGCAGGTCTGCAACGAGGGCAACGTGTCCACGTACGGCTCCGTGCCGCTGGACCTGGTCATCACCACGGAGACGTCCCTCTACACGCCCGGACAGGGGCAGCCGCCGTTCACCCAGGTCCAGATCCCCGTGGGGGGCGCCATGGTGCCCACACTGTCCGTGGGCCAGTGCACCACGCTGTCGATCCAGAGCTCCGTGGTCCGCCCCTCCGCGGCCACCTCCGGACAGTCCCTGTACCTGGGTGCCCTCGTCGACGGGCCGAACTCGCTGCTGGAGCTGCGTGAGGACAACAACACCCTGACGCGGGCCACGCCCATCGGCCAGGCGCAGTAAAGGAATTCCTCCAAGAGGAAATCCCTATCATTTGAGATGGGATTCGCCGGCCGGAGGCCTTCATGTCTCCGGCCGGCGTTTGTCTTTTCTGGCGGGAGAATCTTCGTGGCTGGTTTGAATTTCATCGGCTCCGCGCCGTTGAGGAAATCCCTTGGATGTCCCCGCGACGTTGAACCGGGCCCGGCGGCCAGCGCGCGTGGAGGAGCCGCGGTTCGTTCCTGAGCTGCGGGCGGACAACAACACCTTCGTGAAGGGACTGGTGGGCCTGGGCAACGGCCCGGACCTGGTGGTCCGGTCGCTGAAGGCGGCGGCCAACGTCGCACCGGGGATGCACTTCCCCGTCGAGGCGACGGTATGCAACGTGGGAACGGCGGACCTGGGCGGCTCCGCCCGGCTGCAGCTGGCGCTGTCCTCGGAGAACGCGGTGGTCTTCCCGGCGCTCCCCGCGCCGTTCGACTCTCGGACCCAGGTCCCCGTGGGGAGCGCGGACGTGTCGGTCCTGTCCGCCGGCCAGTGCAAGACGCTGACGGTGGACGCCATCGCCTCCCGGCCCCAGGAGGCAGGGCCGCACCAGGCCCTGGCCCTGGGCGCGGTCATCGACGCGAACCGGACCGTGCCAGAGCTGCGTGAGGACAACAACGTCCTCACCCAGGGCCTGGTGGGCGTGGGCTTCGACGCGGACCTCGTCATCACGGACGTGAAGGCGCCCGCGAACCTGCGCGACGGCCAGCCCTTCACCGCGAGCTACACGGTCTGCAACGTGGGCCTCAGCCCCGCGTCCTCCACCGGCGTGGCGATGTACCTCTCCGTGGACGCGGCGCCGCCCGCGGTGGCCCCCTGGCAGTCCCAGGGTCCCCTCCCCGGGTACGCGTTCCTGGGACGGTCCTCCATCAACACGGACCTGACGCCGGGCCAGTGCACCACGCAGAGCGGGACGTTCCATGCCCTGCGCCCCATGGAGCTGGGGCCCCTGCCCCTGTCCTCCACGCTGAACCTGAGCGCGGTGATGGACGGCCCGCCCGACGCGCGCACGGACAACAACGGCTTCGCCGTGGGTCCCGTGGGCGTGGGCTTCGGCCCGGACCTCGTCGTCACCGAGCTCCAGGGGCCCGCCAGCGCGCGGCCCTGGAACACCTTCACCAGCACCGTGAAGGTCTGCAACGTGGGCACGCAGCCGACGCCCGGGACCTCGCAGGTGGCCGTCTACCTGGGTACGGGCAACACCCTGCCGGCACCCCTGGCGCAGAGCGGCTCGCCGCCGTCTCCCGACGGTACCGTGGCGCTCGTGGGCACGGTGAGCGTGCCGTCCCTGGGTGAAGGGGCCTGCGTCACGCAGAGCCTCACCGGACGGGCGACACGTCCGGAGCAGGCCACGCCGCTGCAGCCGCTGTACCTGGGCGCAGTCGTCGACCCGGGGGTGGCCCAGCAGGAGCTGCGCGAGGACAACAACACGTTCGTCGCGGGCCTGATGGGCGTGGGTGAGGCGCCCGACCTGGTCGTCACGGGGCTGACGTTCCCTGACACCGTCGCGCCGATGGAGCCGTTCACCGCCACCGCGCGCCTCTGCAACGCGGGCACGGAAGGCTCGAGCATCGTCCCGATGATGTTCGTGGTGTCCACGGAGGCGAACTGGACGCGGCCTCCACCGGGTACGCCGTTCCCTTCGATGGACCAGCACATGGCGGGCATGGCGAACGCTCCGTCGCTCCAGGCCGGCCAGTGCCAGGACGTGCCGGTGACGCTGCACGCGAACCGGCCGTGGAGTGCGCCCGTGCACGCGCCGCTGTACCTGAGCGCCGTCTTGGATCCGTTCCAGGACCCGCTGGACCTGCGCCGGGACAACAACGTGTCCCCGGGGCGGAGGCTGGGCGTGGGCACCGGGCCGGACCTGGTCATCACGTCGCTGACGGGCCCCGTGAGCGCGTTCGGCCCGCTCGACCTGGGTGTCACCGTCTGCAACCTGGGCGCCGAGGCCGCGCCTGGGACTCGGGTGACCCTGCACCTGCTGACGAAGCCCTCGCTGACGCTGCCGGCCCCGAACGTGCCCGTCCCACTGGAGGAGTTGCTGGGTGAAGCCACCCTTCCGCCCGTGGCGGCGCACGCCTGCGTCACGCAGACGGTGAACGCGTTCATCTCCGGAGCTGGCATCGGGATGCCGGGCACGCAGACGTTCTTCCTGGGCGCCAGCGTGGACCGCGCCCAGGATCTGCCGGAGGTGCGCGAGGACAACAACACGTTCGTCGGTCCGCGCATCGGCGTGGGGTTCGCCGCGGACGTCGTCATCACCGCCATGGGCGGGCCGGATCAGGTCCAGCCGTGGGCGGCGATGCAGGTGCCCGTCACCGTCTGCAACCAGGGCACGATGCTCGCGCAGCCCCACACGGTGGACCTGCTGCTCTCCACGGTGGCCACGCTGCCGGCGTCCGCCGTCCAGGGTGAGCCCGTCGAGTCTCCCACCCTGTCGCGGCTGGGCTCCGTGCAGGTGCCGCCGCTGGCTGTCGGTGAGTGCGTCTCGGTGGAGGGCTCCGTCAACGCCATCCCGCCACAGGCCGCACAGCCGGGCGCGGCCCTCTACCTGGGGGCCTCCGCGAGGCTTTACGACTCCGAGCTGCGCAAGGACAACAACGGCTTCGTGCGCGGCACCCTCACCGTGAGCAACACGCCGTAACCGCGCTTCACGGCACGTAGGACAAGTGGACGTCGGCCGGGGTCTTCACGAACCCGGCCGGCGTTTGCCTTTTCCAGGCCACGCATCCAACACGCTGGGTTTGAAGCGCATTGGCTTTTCGCATGTCAGGGCATCCATTTAGTGTCGTCATGGCGCCAGACCTGGCCCGGCGGCCGGCGTCTGGTTGATTGCACATTCCCCCAAGGAGAACACATGCAACGGCTCTCGCCGTCATGGAGACACACGTGTCTGCTCATCGCGGGCACGCTCGTCATCACCGGCTGCGGAAGTGAAGGCGCGTCGTCGAGCGTGAAACCCGCTCGCGATCAAAGCCATTCCCTGGACCACGAAGCGGACCTGGTCATCACCGAGCTTCTCGCTCCTGACAGCGTTCGCGACGGGCATGACTTCACCGCCACCGTGAAGGTCTGCAACCAGGGCACCGCGGCCGCGTACCCTCAGAGCGGCGGCACGTTCCTGCAGCTGTACCTGTCCACGACCCCCACCCAGCAGGTGCC
>NZ_RAWR01000026.1:0-60907 GCF_003986945.1 Corallococcus sp. AB018
GTTGCCTGGGTGGTTTTCTTGCCTACACGCGCCAGCGGAGGGAGCCTCTGTCCCAGGACGCTACAGGACGAGGTGGCCATGAAGCTGGGCGCATGGATGGCGATGCTGGCGATGACGACGGGCTGTGCGACGGGCTCCCCCACGGGGGCCTGGGTGGCGTCGGATGCCGTGCGCTACCGCTCCGCTTCCCCGCCGGCCTTCCCGCGCGCCGCGCTGTCCGAGGAGGTGGCGGTCCGTGACAGCGCCCCCGCGAAGACCTCCGCTCCGAGCAAGGCTCCGGCGGTAGCGAAGGCACCGGCCAAGAAGGCCCCGGCGAAGGCGCGCGTCACGCCCGCGAAGCAGACGGCCAACCCTGCCCCCACGGCCAATCCCCGCGAGCGCGTGCTGGCCACGGCGCGCGCGCTGGTGGGTCAGTCCTCCGTGCAGGTGAACGGCAAGCGCTACCCGGCGGACTGCACGGCGCTCATCGACGCCACCTACTCCCAGGCGGGCGTGAAGTTCCGGGGCACCCTCAAGCCCGGGGACAACGGTGTCACCGCGATGTACCGCTACGCCCAGGCGAACGGCCGCGTGTACACGAGCGGGCGCCCCGTGCCGGGTGACCTGGTGTTCTTCCGCGAGACGTACGATCAGAACCGCGACGGCCGGCGCAACGACGGCCTCACCCACGTGGGTCTGGTGGACGGCGTGGACGCGGACGGCACGGTCACCGTCATCCACCGGGTGAAGCGCGGCGTGGTCCGCTACCAGATGAACCTGGCGCGCCCCCACATGGCCCGCGATCCGAAGACGGGCGAGGTGCTCAACGACATGCTGCGAAGCCCCGGCCCCGGTCAGCCGCACGTGCTCACCGGCCAGCTCTTCGCCGCGTTCGGAAGCGTGCTGCCCTCCGGCCCGGCGAAGCCCATGGCAGTGGCGGCCCGCTGAAAAAGGAAAGCCCGCCGATTCCATCCGTGCGCTTCCGGAACCAGCCGGAGCGCCGCGGGGAACCGGCGGGCCTGGACTGCCAATTCGGTTGAAGGTCAGGTCGACGTGGACGTCGGCACGCGAGCCGTGCGGTCCCACGCGGCGCGCTGCGAGTTGCGCAGGAAGCGCCAGAAGCCCACCGCGATGGCCGCGTTCATCGTCACGAAGTAGTAAGCGATGGACGTGGCCTTCTTCGCGGCGCCGCTCTTGAAGACACCGGAGCGGCCCAGGTACGCCAGGGCGTAGAAGCCCAGCTGCGCGCCCAGCGTGAAGCGGTAGAACACGCTGTCGAGCAGGAACAGGTTGGCGACGAGCGCCAGCGCCATCAGCGCCGGAGCGCACCAGCGCAGGAGCTTGTGCGACCAGAAGGCGAACGCGGCGAAGCCCGCCGTGGGCAGCAGCAGCCCGGGCACGAGGCCCAGGCTCTGGAAGTTGCCCGCCGCGATGCGCGCGCGCCGGCCGAACTCCTTGCCGTAGTCCTCCGTCGTCTCCTCGTGAGCGACGGCGCCCTCCTCGTAGACGACCTTGAAGCCGCTCTCCAGGATGCGCAGCGGAATCACGAAGTCATCCACGATGGTGGACGGCGGCAGCTGGGTGAAGAGCGAGCGCCGGATGGCGTAGAGACCGCCGTTGGCCCCCACCACCGCGCCGCGCCGGCCCTCGTACATCTTGATGAGGGACTCGTAGCTCCAGTACGCGCTCTCCTCGTAGTCCTGCTTCGTGGGGTTGTAGAGGCGCAGCTTGCCGCAGACGGCGCCGACCTCCGGATCCTCGAAGTGGCGGACGATCTTCCGCACCGCGTCCGCGTCGATCATCGTGTTCGCGTCCGACAGCAGCACGATGTCGCCGTGCGCGGACGGGATGCAGCGGTTGAGCACCGTCGTCTTGCCGGCGCGAGCCGCGGGCGACAGGCGCACGCGCGGATCCGCGCACTTCTGCACGAGGCCGTCCGTGCCATCCGTGGAGCCGTCCGAACCGATGACGACCTCGAAGCGGTCCGCCGGGTAGTCCAGCGCCAGGCTGTTCCGCAGCTTGGACTCGATGCAGTCCGCCTCGTTGTAGGCGGCCACCACCAGACTCACCGAGGGCAACGGCCCGGCCTTGACGCCCACGCTGGCCGCCTCACCCGAGCGCATCCTGCGCAGGTTCTGGAAGACCTGGGCCGCGCCCTCCAGGGCGAACAGGCTCAAGGGATAGAGAAAATAAGTGTGCACGAGCGCAAGCGCCGCGCACCAGAAGAAGACCTCCGCCATCGACCCACCCTCCGAACCCCGAGTCCTCGACACCCAGGGACGAAGCAAGGTGCATGCCTGGGCGTCCAGAGGGACTTCAGGGCGAGGGAGCCACCGAGCCCCCGGGACGGACTGGAGTTTCTCCAGGGTGAGGCGGAGGTGATCCGGTCAACGTTTCAGGGCGAGGGCTCGGAGGCCGCGGTTTGAGCGAGCATGCGCCTGGCCAGGTCGTGCTTGGGGTTGAGCGCCACCACTTCGTCCAGCAGGTTCCGGGCCGTATCCGGGTCGCCCTGGCGGATGGCCAGCCGGGCGCCCAGGACGAAGGCGCGGAAGAGGTACCGGTCCTGCGCGCGCAGGGCTTCCAGCTCCCTGGCGACGGCCTCGATGGTGGCGGGTGTGCCGGAGCTGAGGGCGTATTCGGCGCGGGCGAGGATGCTCCAGGACGGCGGGAGCTCCACCTGACGCAGGCGTTCCGCGAGGCCCAGGGCGTTGGGGGCTCCGGTCACCGCGGCGTAGAGGGCCTGGGCCTTGAGGCGCGCGGCGACGGTGGCGGCGGGCTCCACGTCCGGAGCGGCCCGGAGGGTCTCCATCAGCGCGTCGAGCGCCTTGCGCCGCTCGGCGATGTCGGTGCGCAGCGGCTGCATGTCGCGCTCGGTCGCGCGCAGGTCGTCATGGAGCGCGTTGGCCTGGCCCATCCAGTTCGGCGACGACTTCGCGGTGGTGACCGCATCGATCTCCCGCTTGATCGCGGACGCCTGGAGGTTCAGGCGGTCGAACTCGGCGTGCAGGTCACCCAGTTGAAGGATGTAGGCCACGGCCAGCTCGGCCTGGACCTCGGCGTATTTGGGGTGCGCGGTGGCCAGGACCTTGAGGTTCTGGATGGCCTGTTCGCGCGCGGGAGCGTCATCGAGGCGCAGGGCCCGCACGGCCTCTTCCTTCTTCGTCACGGCCTCCACGGGCATGGCCGAGTTGCGGTCACGGAAGACGGGATACGCCAGGTACCCGGCCAGGACGATGCCCGCGAGCACCGTGAGCCCGAGGAGCACCCAGCTCATCCCGGAGGAACGCCGGCTGCCGTTCTCGATGACGATGGCGTCGGCGCGGGAAGACGCGCCGAGCAGCTCCGGGGGCAGGTCGCCGGAGGGCTTCCGGGAAGGAAGGGGCCGGTCCAGTCCGCCCCCGAGCACCGACGCACCGGAAGGCGAAACCGCGGGCTTCGAGGGCTCGGTGCGAGCGAAGGGCGCGTCGTCGTCGGGTAGAGAGACGGTCGCGGTCGGCGAAGAGGTCGCCCAGGGCGCGTCGCCGTGGCCTTCCGGAACGAGCTTGGAGCGGGAGCCGCCAGCCGCCGACCACGGTGGATCCGCGGGGTCGCCCGAAGGCGAGATGCTCTCGAAGGAACGGGGAGCGGTGGAAACCGGAGAGGCCGACACCGAAACGGAATCCGACGGGCCCGACACCGCGCCAAACGCACGGGTCGCTCCAATGCTCGCATCGGCGGCACCCGAAGACGCGGGACCCGACACCGCGCCGAACGCACGCGTGGCTCCAATGCCCGCATCGGCGGCACCCGAAGGCGCAGGGCCTGACACGACGCCGAACGCACGCGTCGCTCCCCCACCCTCCGGCCCACGCGATGAAGAGCCGGGCTCCGCGAGGCGGAACGAACCCGAGGACGACGCGGAGACAGCGCCGAACGCGCGCGTCGTCGACCCAGGAGCCGCACCCTGCTCCGGCGGCGCCGCGGGAGGAGGAGTTCCCACACCGGGCCCCACTGCCCCGAAGGCCCGCGTCGTGCCCATCACCGCCGCAGCCTGTGCGCCGGACGCCACGGGAGCTTGCGCCGCGACCGGAGCGATGGACGGAGGCGGAGGAATCACGCCGGACGAAGTCAGCGCGCCCGAAGCCGGAGTCGGCTGCGGAACGAAGGATCCGGAGGCCGTGGTCGAACCCGCGAACAGGTTCGTGGACTTCAGGTTGGAAGCGCCTTCACCGCCGAAGATCTGCGTGGACGACTGCGCGCCCGTCCGGTCTCCCCCACCCGCCGGAGGAATCTTCGGCGCGGGAGCCATGACGCCGGTGGGCGAAGCCATGAACACGTGGCCACACCGCGTGCACTGCACCGACGCGCCACTGGGCGGCAGGAGTCGGGCATCCAGCACGTACTGCATCGAGCATTGCGGGCAGGCGATCTGCACCGGCCGTGCTTACCACACGCCTCCATCGGCCGCCGCCGCGTCCAGCACGGTGGCTGCCCGGAGGGTCTCCAACTTGGCAGCGCCCACACCGGGCACCGCGTCCACGTCCTCCCAGCTCGAGAACCGGCCCTGCTCCTCGCGGGCGGACACCAGCCGTTTGGCCAGGTCACGGCCCACACCGGGCAACAGGGCCAACTCCGACTCGGAGGCGGCGTTGAGGTCCAGCTTGAGCCCCAGCGCGAGCGCCTGTGCACCCTTGGGCACAGCCCCCGGGCCACATGTGGCCAGCCCCGCCGGGTCCAGCCGCACGGCCTCCGGCGGGCAGTCGAGCGAGGGCCGCGAATCCGGCCACCGCGCCCGAGCGGTGAAGCCCAGGGCGAGCAGCCCCAGGGACAGCGCCGCGAGCGCGGACGTGCGCCCGAACCGCTTCAGGCCTTCTGCCCCTGGAGCGCGTCCACTTCCGACACGGTGGGCGTGGCCGTCACGGGGGGCGGCGCGTCCAGCCCGAAGGCCGTGTGCAGCGCGCGCACCGCCAGCTCCGTGTACTTCGTGTGGATCACACAGGAGGTCTTGATCTCCGACGTGGAGATGAGCTGGATGTTGATGCCCTCCTGAGAGAGCGTCTGGAACATCCGCGCCGCCACGCCCGAGTGGTTGCGCATGCCCACGCCGACGATGGACACCTTGGCGATGGTGTCATCCACCTCGACGCCAGTGGCGCCCACGTCCTGCGCGGCCTGCTTCACGACCTCGTGGGCCTTGGCGAAGTCCGACTTGGCGACGGTGAAGGTGACGTCGGTGCGCCCGTCGCGGGACAGGTTCTGTACGATGAGATCCACCACGATGTGCTTCGCGTCGAGCGCCCCGAAGAGCTTCGCCGCGGCGCCCGGCTGATCCGGCACGCCCACCACGGTGATCTTCGCCTCGTTCCGGTCGTACGCGACCCCTCGAACCAGCACGTCCTCCATGGATGCGTCCTCCTCACAGACGAGCGTGCCCGGATCCTCGGTGAAGGAAGACTTCACCCACAGGGGCACCTTGTACTTCATGGCGAATTCGACCGAGCGGATCTGCAACACCTTGGCGCCCAGGCTGGCCAGCTCCAGCATCTCCTCGTAGGTGATGCGGTCCAGCTTCTTCGCGGCCGGGCACACGTTGGGGTCGGTGGTGTAGACGCCGTCGACGTCCGTATAGATTTCACACGCGTCGGCCTTGAGCGCGGCCGCCAGCGCGACGCCCGTCGTGTCGGAGCCACCGCGGCCGAGCGTGGTGACGCTGCCCGTCTCGTCCACGCCCTGGAAGCCGGCGACGACGACGATCTTCCCCTGCTTCAGCGCGGCGCGGATGGGCTCCGCGTCGATGCTCTTGATGCGCGCCTTGGAGAAGGTGCTGTCGGTGACAATGCGCACCTGGTGGCCGAGGAAGCTGACGGCCTTCCCGCCCTGCGCATGGATGGCCATGGAGACGAGCCCGATGGACACCTGTTCGCCGGTGGCGACGACGACGTCCTGCTCGCGCTCGTCGGGCCGGTCGGTGATCTGCGCCACCAGTTTGAGCAGGCGGTTGGTCTCACCGGACATGGCGGAGACGACCACCACGACGTCATGGCCGGCCTTCTGGGCGGCGATGCAGCGGCGCGCGACATTCTTCATGCGCTCGGTGTCACCCACCGAGGTACCGCCGTACTTCTGGACGATGAGGGCCACGGGGCTCACGACCTCCCTGCACGGACGGGCGCAGGCTATATGGGCGCCGGGGCCTGGGTGTAAAGGGCCCTCAACCTGCCTGCCGCGAATCCGCTAGCGTTCGTGGCCCAACGACTTTCAAGCCGCATACCCGGAGTAGCCCGCTCATGTCCCGCCCCCGCCTCCTCATCGATGGTGACACCCTGAAGCTGGAGGAGATCCTCCAGGTCTCCCGCCACGAAGTCACGGTGGAGCTCGCCCCCGAAGCCGCGAAGCGGGTGCAGGCCTCCCGGGCGCTGGTGGACCGGGTGGCTGCCGGAGACACGCCGTCCTACGGCATCAACACGGGCTTCGGCACGCTGGCGGAGGTGCGGATCGACCGGAAGGACCTGCGAGACCTGCAGCGCAACCTCATCCTGTCGCACGCCTGTGGCGTGGGGAATCCGCTGCCCCTGCCGGAGGCCCGGGTGCTCCTGCTGCTGAGGGCCAACGTGTTGGCGAAGGGCTTCAGCGGCATCCGGATGGAGACGCTGGGGCTGGCCATCGACATGTTGAACCGGGACGTGGTGCCGGTGGTCCCCGAGCGGGGCAGCGTGGGCGCGTCCGGAGACCTGGCCCCGCTGGCGCACCTGGCGCTGGTGCTGATTGGCGAGGGCGAGGCGTTCTTCGAGGGCGTGCGGATGCCGTCGAAGCAGGCGCTGGAGAAGGCGGGCCTGAAGCCGGTGGTGCTGGAGGCGAAGGAAGGCCTGACGCTGATCAACGGCACCCAGGCGATGTGCGCGGTGGGCACGCTGACGCAGCTGCGAGCGGAGCTGCTGGCGGACGTGGCGGACATCGCGGGAGCAATGACGGTGGAGGGCCTGCTGGGCAGCCACAAGCCGTTCCTGCCGGAGATCCACGCGGTGCGCCCGCACGCGGGCCAGAAGGCGGTGGCTGACCACCTGCGCCGGATTCTCAAGGGCAGCGAGCTGGTGGAGACGCACGTCAACTGCAGCAAGGTGCAGGACCCGTACAGCCTGCGGTGCATCCCGCAGGTGCATGGGTCGGCGCGAGAGGGATTGGCGTTCGCGAGGCGAATCCTGGAGGTCGAGGTGAACAGCGGGACGGACAACCCACTGGTGTTCGCGGACACGGAGAGCATCATCTCCGGAGGCAACTTCCACGGTCAGCCCATCTCGCTGGCGATGGATGTGGTGGCCATGGCGCTGACGCAGCTGTCCTCGATTAGCGAGCGCCGAGTGGAGCAGATGGTGAACCCGAGCCTGTCGGGTCTGCCCGCGTTCCTGGCGAAGAACTCCGGGTTGAACTCAGGGTTCATGATTGCGCAGGTGACGGCGGCAGCCCTGGTGGCGGAGTCGCGCATCCTGAGCCACCCGGCGTCCGTGGACTCGATTCCGTCCAGCGCGGGCCGCGAGGACCACGTGTCCATGGGAATGACGGCGGCGTTGAAGGGCCGACAGGTGTCGGAGTTCGCGCGTTCGTGCCTGGCGATTGAGCTGTTGGTCGCGGCGCAGGCGCTGGACTTCCGTCAGCCGGTGAAGCCCGGCAAGGGCGTGCTGGCGGCGTATGAGCTGATTCGTAGCAAGGTTCCGCACATGGACCGGGACCGCGAACTGCATCACGACATCACCGCAGTCACTGCGCTGGTGGAGTCTGGGGCGATTCGTGAGGCGGTGCGGTCGGCAGTATAAGTGGACCACATCGCAATGCACCTACCGCCCATGCCTGACAAATCAGACGCGAAGATCGACTCAACCAGTGCCGTGGCACCTTCCAGTCCCACGACATCGGATGCCCCGGTCAATCCGCCAGAAAACACTACCGAGCCCAATTCCCAGCCTACGCCAAACACAAATAGCCCACCCCCACACACAGATCCAACCACGACCGACGCGGGCGCGGATAGTTTCTCTCAAGAAATCATCAGGCATCTGGAAAAAACAAAAAGCGGCCTCACCGAGCAACTAGTCGTACAAAATCTAATTAAACACGGCTCACAGGCGCTCCAGTCATTTGACGCAGCAACCGCACTCCTGAGCCAAGGAAACTCCGACATCCAAGAACTGCTCAACGACACCCGAGACGAACTGCTCGACAGCTATCTCGGAGCAGCGCTCGGCCGAAACAGAATTGCCTTTGTAATGCTACGCGGCGTCATGGAAGGACTCTTCACAGCCCTGTATTACAGCCAGCAATTAATCTCCCTGAACCTCTGGGCATCAAACAAGAACTTCCTCATGGTCCACGAGATGTTTGCCTCAGACCATGAATTCAAACTCTACTTCAAAAACCTATTCGAAGACGAAGGCTTCAAAAAGCAGTGCCCGAACACATCCGCTTCAAACATTTTCGACGAGGCGGCAGCCGTCTACAAATTACTCAGCAGCCATGTACACAAGAAGACCACCCGCGCTCGACTGGAAACGGCTCAGTCTTTTGAACTATCAGTAGAACGAGTTTTCAGGATATATTTCACCTTTCTCGAACGCGAAGAAGACCTTACTGGCGTCTCATTTCCGACGCCTCAAACATTCAGCAACGCCTCGAAACCCAAAAAGGGCTCGAAATGACGCTTGATCAGGATGCACTGCTTGGCAGCGACAGAGCAGAGGACTTGACCTCCAAACAAGTCCTAAGCCTCTTTGCAGGCGCTGGCGGAGACGAGGCTATTGTTGCTCGTCTTATGTCGTCAGGAATGCATCTTCTGCAAGGCAGTCGGGGCACCGGCAAGACTATGCTGCTCCGGGTGGCGTATGAACGACTAAAGGCTGAGCGGCCGACAACGCTACCCGTTTTCGTGAGCTTCTCCAGATACCTAGCAACTTACAATGCAAACGCGGAACAGCGAAGTGGCTATAGCCCATTTCAACACTGGGTCTTCGCCAAGCTTCTCTCTGGAATCCGCGACAGCGTGAACGAAATTCGCCCTGAGGTTAAGTTAAAATCAAACATCTTCGGCCCAATCCCTTTAGACCAATACATCAGCCAGCTCGAAAGTCACCACGATCGCCCTGAAGTTGCCAATCCGGCAAAAGGCGCCGCTCTTCTTGGCGTCACGGAAAGCGACCTGGTGAATTTCGCGCGTCTTGATGGAATTCAACAACGAATCGTTGCTGCACTCGACGCCTGCGAGTTCGAGTCAGTTGCGTTTTTTCTCGATGAAGCAGCTCAAAATTTTGCAGAAGAACTACAGCCTGAGTTTTTCCAACTCATGCGCCACCTTCGGCATTATCGCATCTCAACCAAGGCCGCCGTATACCCCAACACCACTAACTATGGTCGAGACTTCGACGTCGGCCAAGACGCAATAACACTGTCGATAGATCGCCCAATCGAAAACTCCGAAGGAATGGCACTATTTCAAGAACTAGTGCGGCGGAGATTCTCAGACTCCAAAGTCGGTGCAATCCTGGCCAGGTCGGACGCCCAAACAAAATTTCTCATTAAGGCGTCTGGCGGCAATCCACGATGGTTTATTCATCTCCTCAACTGGGTCAATCTTGAGTCTGGCGACGTGATATCAAATGCCCAGGCAATGGCTGCAGCGAAACAACTCCCAGATCAAAACCTCTGGCCATACCTCAAACGACTCCAAGCGCGCCTACGCTCAAAGCAAAAGTACGTTGACGCAGCAGTCGACCTTGCCCAGGTGCTTATCGATGGAATCCGCGAAGCCAACAAAGGATACAAGCGCGACTCCAACGAAAGGCCGACTTGCTATGTTGCCATATCAACACACAAAACCGTCCCCTATCGCGTCCATGCCGCAATGAAACTTCTGCAGTATGCAGGCATTATCTTTAGCAGAGGCCCAAAGAAGATTACAGGGCGCGATCGTGCAGAAATGTTTTTAGTACACCCAGCAATTCTCGTTCGTGAAAATGCACTGTTCGGCGGTGAAGTAAACCTTCCTGTCGACGCCTGGGTTTCCGCACTAACAGATCCGGCACGCGAGCGCTTTAAGGAGTACACCAGAAACAGTCCGAGACTTCTTGATTTTTCGCCTGATGAGGATTCGGACCTTGTCGCTTGTGAATCCTGCGGCGCAGCCGTCCCCCAGGAGTCACGATTCTGCATGCAATGCGGAAAACCAATTTCCCACGCATCGCCCTACGAAGAACTACTGTCTCAACCAATTGAGGCTCTAGAACTTACGCCAGGAATCAAACAGCGAGTTCTGGCCCATGGGAAATTCAAAACAGTCGGCAGCATAAGGGCTGCCACAAACGAGGAACTTGATGACATCCCGGCGATTGGCGAGAAGCGAATCCCGTTGATCCGCTATGCCGTCGAGGAATTCTTAGCCGGATGACACAATAACTATTCCAGCGGAGATCTATGTATCTGGGGATTTGTCGCCTCTGCACCTTGCCGAACTAATCCTATGACCGAGTGAAGTCAGCGGGCTGGGAATGGAACTTCGCTCGGGCCTTCGGCACGGTGAATCGCCAGCGGTTCCGGAGTTGCGTAACCGTCCCGCCAATGACGTATCGGCGAGCTTGAAAGCAAGCCTCGGCCGTGCGTGGCGGGAGCCGCGAGGCCCAGTGGGGTGAGGTGTCGTAGTGAGGGAGCGTTAGGAGGAGTCAGTGGCGCGAAGACGCTTCCATTCGTGCGGCAGCAGCTCGCCGATTCGGGCATGCGGCTGTGTCTGGACGCGCAGCAGCACGTCGGCGAGGTAGGCCTCGGGCTTGGCGCCGTTGGCTTCGCAGGTGGCGACGAGGGCGTAGAGGCCGACGAGGTTCTGCCCCGCGGCCCCATGGCCGACGAAGAGGAAGTTCTTCCGGCCCAGGGCCGCTTTGCGCAGCGCCGCCTCGGAGCGGTTGTTGTCCAAAGGCAGGCGCTCGTCGGAGGCGAAGCGCGTGAGGGCGTCCCATTGCTTCAGGGCATAGGAGAGGGCCTGCCCCATGGGGCCTTTGGGCAGGTGGCACGGAGTCTGCGTCTCCAACCGTCCTCGCCCCAGGCCGTGCGCACCAGCGCCATGAGGCCGTCGATGGACTTGCGCATGTCCACTGGCTCCGTAGCCAGCACACGCGCACCGACGCGGGAAGGGTCAACATCGCGGCTTCACTTCCACAGAGCGGCGACAAGCCGGGCCACGTAGGCCACGTCCGTCCCGACGGCGAAACGCACCCGCGCGCCGCTTGCCGCCACCAGCACGGACTCGGACGCCACGAGGGCCGTCGCTACCTACACCGACAACAGTCGCACCGGCGCACCGCACGCCGTCGCGGCCCGCCGACGCCGGTACACCCAGGACTGCAACGTGCTCAGCCTCACGCCTCGCTGCTGCGCGAACTGCCGCTGCGTCTGCCCGCTGGCTTCGAAGGCTTCCGCGACGCGCGCCCACTCCGGCTTCTCCACCTGCTTCGACATACCCAGAAGTGTCCGCCGCGCACCGCTACCCCGACAATCCCTCACGGCACGTCGTTGGCCGGACGGCCACAAGAGTTCAACCCTCGACAAGCGCACAAAGCTCAACCTGGGGTAGCCTCAAGCATCACGAAATTGGCCTATGACCTCCAGAGCACTACCCAACACCCCAGACACCTAAGGAAAAATGGAACCGACAGAACCAAAGAACGACCCATTCCAATACATCAGAAACAAAACCCCCCGCGAACATCTAGACGCGCTACTAGCCAGCCTTCTAATAGGGTTCATTTTCGGCACACTTGGAGGCATTCTATCTAGTGCCATCGCAAGCACGATTGACAGCAACGCTGAAAGCGCATTCTTTTACGGCTGGCTGTTTTTTGGAATCATCCTTGGTGCATGGC
Organism: Corallococcus sp. AB018; assembly: GCF_003986945.1. Lineage (NCBI taxonomy): Bacteria > Pseudomonadati > Myxococcota > Myxococcia > Myxococcales > Myxococcaceae > Corallococcus > Corallococcus sp. AB018. Next base: position 11,856 of record NZ_RAWR01000026.1, read on the forward strand.
AATTTCTAACGCATCACAAACCCAAAAAACCAAGAATCACACCCGAATTTGAATATTTATTACGCCAACAGCAGGAAATGTTTGAGCGCTTCTCGGCAGCCAGCCAGCGCGGCCAAGAAAATGGAGCAGCGCTAGCCAAAATCACCCTGACCGTCCGAGCCAACAACACCAGAAAAGACATGGATCGACTATGGGAACGATCCCGAATGGCATTCTTCATGGGCTGCACATTCTTGGTGGCAGCCCTTGGCGGCCCCATTGCTGCAATATGGCTTGTGTCAAAACACCAAGACTGGCGCTACTTCCTAGCTAGCATATCCACATCAGCAGTAATGTTAACAGCCGGAGCCGCACTATTTCGCCAAGAAAGCAGGCTGAGAGATCAATACCAATTCTCAAGCAACGAAATCGCCTACTTCGACAGATTGCAAGTGGCCATCGATTGTGCTGGCGCAGTTTCCAATGAACTATACTCAGAAACATTAAGGCAGATTGTTGGCCACTTAGTTAGTCCAGGACCTGCATTGGCCGCCAAGCCGCAGCCTAACCTTCCAGCCGAACCCGGAGGAGACAATCAGTCCAGCGGATTGGCAGAACGGATAGTCGATGCATCCGCACGTCTGGCAGGAAGCGCTCTTGCCCCACCAACCGCAAAATGACGCTGGGGCTTGCAAATATTTCCCGTAGTCAGATTAAACTTACCCCACGCTCTTCTTCTTAAATACAGTCGAGCAGCAACTGTTCGACGCCTACTACAGGTCTCGGCTAGACCGAGACAGACCGCCTTTGGCTATTAGATGGGTGCCTGCGCGGTTCTGGACAAGGAGGAACTGTCTCAAAGTTAAGGCCCACTTTGCGCGAAGCCCCACCGTTGCAATAAGCGTGGGCGATCAACGTACCGAGTTTCTGGGCCCACTCTTCTCGCATGGAGGAGCTTCATGTCCGTGAACCACTTCAAGCTGACCTGCCTGGGACTGCTTGCCGGCCTTTGCGTGCCGCTCCCTGCGCTTGCGGAAGATCGAATTCAGGATCGGGTCCAGCAGTTCACCGCGGACACGCACTTCAACGGCGTCGTCCTCGTGGGCAAGGGTGCGCGGGTGGACTACGTCGAAGCGTTTGGCCTCGCGGATGCCGAAACCCTGCGCCCCATCAAGCGGAACAGCCGCTTCTTCACGGGCTCCGTGGGCAAGTGGCTCGCGTCCATCATGGTCTTGCGGTTGGTGGATGACGGGAAACTGAAGCTCGACGAGCCCATCCTCACCTACCTCCCGGAGTACCGCGCGGACACCGGGAAACAACTCACGCTTCGCCACCTGCTCAGCAATGGCAGCGGCCTGCCCGACAGCCTCATGGATGCCTACGAGAAGGACCCCAGCATCCAGAGCGATCGGTCGCCCGTGCCCGACGCTGTCGCGAGGTTCGCGAGCGGGGACCTCGCGTTCGCCCCTGGCACCCGGTTCGACTACAACCTCACGAACTGGGTCCTCGTGCAGGCCATTCTCGAGCGGGTCTCCAAGGAGTCCTTCGAGCAGCTCGCCAAGCGGCTCGTCTTCAAGCCGCTGGGCATGGCGGACAGCGGTATCTCGGCGGGTGAATCCAAGGACATCCGGGAGCTCGCCCTGGGCTACAAAGCCCTGAAGCCGAAGGCGGAACGCAAGGCCTTCCTGATTCCGGCCTACATCGTCGCCGCGGGCGGCTTCTACAGCACCGCCGACGACATGCTCCGCCTCACCCACGGAGTCCTCTCCGGAAAGCTCCTGTCCACCGAGTCGCGCAAGGCGCTCCTGACCATCGAACATCCCGAGTCCGCGTATGCCCTGGGTGGCCGGGTGCGGACCTTCGCTGCGAAGAGGCGGCCCGCCCCCTACACCGTCGCGACCAACGATGGGACGGGCGGCGCGTACCGCACCGTCGCCTGGCGCGTCCTGGAGGACGGCCGCACCGTCATCCTCATGAGCAACCTGCGCCCGGATGACGCGAAGCTCTTCGACCTCACGGAATCGCTCCTGGAGCTCAAGCTGGCCCCGGCGGAGATGACCCCATGAACATCCGACACTGCGGTCTGCTGCTACTCCTGGGTTGGGCGCAGGTCGCCTGGAGCGCCCCGGACAAGGTAGACACCTTCCTGCGCGCGGAGATGGCTCGCAACCACATCCCTGGCGCCGCGGTCGCGGTGGTCCGTGACGGCAAGGTCATCAAGCTCGCTGCCTACGGCACGGCGAACCTGGAATGGAAAGCCCCCGCGAGCACTCGCACGGCGTTCCAGATTGCCTCCGGCACCAAGATGTTCACGGCCGTGTTGCTGATGGACTTCGTGGGCCAGGGCAAGCTCAAGCTCGATGCCCGCGTCTGCCAATACATCACTGACTGTCCTCCCGCCTGGAAGGACATCACCCTGCTCCACCTCGCCAGCCACACGTCGGGCCTCCGGCCTGGCCCTGTAGACGCGGACAACGCCAGCGTCACTGCCGCGATCGATGCGGCGAAGCGCGCCCCACTTGCTTCAGCCCCGGGTGAGAAGAACGCCTACGGTTCGGACGACTTCGTCCTCCTCACCCATGTCCTGGAGAAGGTCGGCGGCGCCCCCTACGAGCAGCTCCTGCGCGACCGCATCTTCACGCCCCTGGGCATGACGAACAGCGGCTTCGACCATGCCTCACTCACCGAGGCGCATGTCGTCCTGACCAGCGATGTCGTCGCGGAACGCTCGGCGACGTATCAATGGCGCACCGACCATCAGCAGCAATACTGGTTCATGTATCCGCGCTACACGCTGTCAGCCGGCGGCCTGTTCTCCTCCGTGACGGACATGTCCCGGTTCGCGACCGCGCTCATGGGCGACAAGCTCTTGAACGCGGACCTTCGCTCCTCCATGTGGACGCCGCCCACGCTCAATGACGGCAAGCCCAGCAGCTTCGCGGTGGGATGGACCGTGGGCCAGTACCGGGGACGCCACGAGGTCGCTCACAGCGGCGGGCCCGCGCTCTCCGACACCGTCTTCTACCCAGCCGACAAACTGGCCGTGGTGGTGCTCACCAACCAGCGGCGTCTGAGCCCTTCGCTCGCGCACGGCGTGGCCAAGCTCTTCCTGTCCCCTCCTCCCTTCCTGAACGAGCCCGGCATCACCGACGCCGCTCCCGAACGGACGGTGGCCTTGAAGGCCCTGCTGCCCGCACTGCTCGCGGGGAACGCGGACGCCCGCCACTTCACCGGTCCCGCGAAGGACTCGCTCGCGGATCTGAATGAGTGGCTGCCTATCGCGCTCGGCGGACTGCCTCCGCTGAGCCGCCTGATCCTCCTGGAGGACTCCGCGGATCATCTGTCGCGGACCTACCGCTCCATCCACGGGAAGGACCAGACGCTCCGCTGGATCGTCCGCTTCGATGAAGCCGGGCGGATCTCAGAGTTGGAGCCTCGGGACGAGTGACGTCCTCGTCAGCTCCAGCTCGGCCCTGTGACATGAAATGCTACTCTGTCACGGATTCCCAACGATTGTTGACTTCCAACTATTGAGGGACTATCGCTAGCACTCACCGTGCTACACACCCCCCTTATCGAACGAATTGCGGCCCTGCAGCTCGTCCTGAAGGAAACACCCACTGTGCGGCTGTCGTGGGAGGGACTGGATCTCCACGCAAAGCTGGAAGGCCAGAATCCCGTGGGCAGCCTCAAGGATCGGCCGGCGCTGTGGGTCCTCAAGCGCGCCGCCGAACGAGGGGAGCTGCACGAGGGCTCCACCATCGTGGAGTCGTCCTCCGGCAACTTCGCGTCGGCCCTGGCCACGTACTCGAAGCTGCTGGGGCTGAAGTTCATCCCGGTCATCGATCCGAACATCACGCCCGGTTACGAGTCCTTCCTGGAGCGCACGTGCGAGCAGGTGGTGAAGGTCACCGAGCGCGACGACATGGGCGGCTACCTGAAGACCCGCCTGAACAAGGTGCGGGAGCTCTGCGGCACCATCCAGGGCGCCTTCTGGCCCAACCAGTACGGCAACCCTGACGTCGTCGAGGCGCACTACTGGCTCACCGGCGAGGAGATCCGCCGGACGTTCCAGCGGCTCGACTACGTCTTCGTCGGGGTGAGCACGGGAGGCACCATCGCGGGCGTGTCCCGCCGGCTCAAGGAGGTGTTCCCCTCCATCCGCGTGGTCGCCGTGGACGCCCAGGGCTCCGTCATCTTTGGCGGGGCGGCCGGCAAGCGCTTCATCCCCGGCATCGGCGCCAGCGTGCGGCCTGAGCTGGTCAACCACGCGCTCATCGATGACGTGGTGTTGGTGCCGGAGTACGAAACGGTGCAGTGCTGCCGGGAGCTGCTCCTGCAACACAACCTGCTGGTGGGCGGGTCCTCGGGTTCGTGCTTCGCGGCCGTCAAACGCTACCTGCCCCGCTTCCGCGAGCTGCCTACGCCTCCCACCGTCCTGTTCATGTGCGCCGACCGCGGGACGGCCTACCTGGACACCATCTTCTCCCCCTCCTGGACCGCGCGCTTCTCCTGAGCCGCCGCGCCCCTGCTCGAGTCCACGAGCCCTCGAACACCCCATGACCTTCCCCTTCAACGTCATCACCGGAAAGACGATCCACTCCATCATCCAGGGCGCGACCCAGGAGTGCGTGGACCGCGTGCGGGACGCCTACCTCGCCCACGAGGAGAAGCAGAGCGTCAACCCGGACAGCTACTTCCTGCGCTTCCCGGAGAGGCCTCGCGACCGGATCATCGCGCTGCCGGCCTACCTGGGCGGCACCACCAACGTGTCCGGCATCAAGTGGATCGCCAGCTACCCGGACAACGTCGCGAAGGGCTTCCCCCGCGCCTCCGCGGTGCTCCTGCTCAACGACTATGAGACGGGCTACCCCTTCGCGTGCCTGGAGAGTTCCATCATCTCCGCGGCGCGGACCGCGGGCTCCGCGGTGCTGGCGGCGGAGTGGCTCAACGGCCGGAAGCGCCAGGTGCGCAGGCTGGGCATCGTGGGCAACGGCCTCATCGCCCGCTACATCTACACGTTCCTCATGGAGCTGGGCTGGGAGGTGGATGAAGTCCTCCTGCACGACCTGGTCCCCTCGGAGGCCGAGCGCTTCGCCCGGGAGTCGTGCCGGCCGGCGCGCCATGGCGTCATCCGCTGCGAGAAGGAGCTGGAGACCGTGGTGCGCTCCAGCGACCTGCTCGTCCTCGCGACGGTCGCCGGGGCGCCCTACATCCGCGACCCGGCCCTGCTGGCGCACAACCCCATCGTCCTCAACATCTCCCTGCGGGACCTGGCCCCCGAGCTGCTCCTGGCCTCGCACAACATCGTCGACGACGTCGAGCACGTCATGAAGGCCAACACGTCGCCCCACCTCGCGGAGCAGTTGAGCGGTGGGCGGGGGTTCGTGACGGGCACGCTCGCGCAGCTCATCCTGGGCCGCTGCCAGGTGGACCGCACCCAGCCCATCATCTTCTCGCCCTTCGGACTCGGCGTGCTGGACCTGGCGGTCGGCAAGTGGGTCTACGACGTCGCCGTCGCGCGTGACGAACACGTCGCCGTGAACGACTTCTTCTGGGAGCTCACCCGCTGACGTCCCATCGCGTGCGGAGGGGAAGGATCCTTCCGCTGCATCTGGGTCAGTGCCACGCCGCAGAGGCCCTTCATGTTCTCCCTGCTGTCGCTCCTGCTGCGTCGCTCCCGGACCTCGATGATCGTCATCGCGGTCACGGGCATCTTCTCCGGCTTTTGCAATAGCGCCCTGCTCGCGCTGATCAGCCATGCGCTGGGCACGGACCAGTCCAGCCTGAAAACAATGCTCGTGGGCTTCATCGCCCTGAGCGTGGGCGTGCTGGTGGGCAACACCGTGCCGGAGCTGCTGCTGGCGAAGGTGTCGCGCTCCATCACCGCGGAGCTGCGCCTCAAGCTGGGCCGCAGCATCCTCGTGGCGCCCTACCGGCGGCTGGAGATCATTGGCAAAGGGCCTGTCCTCGCGGCGCTCTCCCAGGATGTGCAGGCCATCGTCAACATCGCCTCGAAGATCCCCGGGCTCATCGTCTGCACCACCATCGTGCTCGGCTGCCTGGGGTACATGGCATGGTTGTCGCCCCGCGGGATGATGCTGGTCCTGCCCGCCATGACGCTGCTGGTGGTCTTCTATTACTTCGCGACCCGCAAGATGGTCCCCCTGTGGCGCGAGGAGCGCGACACCCAGGACGACCTGTTCCGCGAGCAGCAGCAGGTGCTGGACGGCATCAAGGAGCTCAAGCTCCACGAGCCGCGCCGGCGGGCGTTCATGGAGGAGGACTACGCGCCCGCCGTGGAGCGCACCCGGCTCAAGGGCATGCACGCGGCCATCAGCGTCGCGCTGATGGGCAGCTTCGTGCACTTCTTCACCTGGCTGGTGCTGGGCGTGATGCTCTTCGGCGTCTTCGCCCTCAGCGCGCACGACACCGACGCCACGCGCGGCTACGTGCTGTCGCTGATGTACATGTGGGGGCCGTTCCGAGGGCTGCTGGAGGACGTGGGCCGCTGGCCCCAGGTGAGCATCGCGCTTGACAAGCTCCAGCAGCTGGAGCTTTCGCTCACCGAGTCGCTCACCGAGGAGCCCTCCGCCCCTGCCGCGCTGGCCCTGCCCGCCGACGGGCGGCAGGAGGTGGTCGTCGAGTCGGCGACGTACGCGTTCAGCGACGCGGGCGAGGAGGCCGCCTTCCGCGTGGGCCCCATCGACCTGGCGCTGCGCTCCGGGGAGCTGGTGTTCGTGGTGGGTGGCAACGGCAGCGGCAAGACGACGATGGCCAGGCTGCTCACCGGGCTCTACACGCCCAGGTCCGGGCAGCTGCTCTGGAACGGGGTCCCGGTGACGGACCAGAACCGGGACGCGTACCGCAACACGTTCTCCGCCATCTTCACCGACTTCCACCTCTTCGAGAACCTGCGCGGCGTGGACCTCGCCCCGCTCCAGGGACGCGTGCAGGAGTACCTGCGGCTGTTCGAGCTGGACACGAAGCTCCAGGTCGTCAACGGGCGGTTCTCCACGACGAGCCTGTCCACCGGCCAGCGCAAGCGCCTGGCGATGGTCGTCGCGCTCCTGGAGGACAAGCCATTCTACCTGTTCGATGAATGGGCGGCGGACCAGGACCCCGAGTTCCGCGAGGTCTTCTACCGCCGGCTGCTTCCGGAGCTGGCCGCGCGGGGCAAGGGCGTGCTCGTCATCACGCACGACGACCGCTACTTCCACCTCGCGCACCGGGTCATCAAGCTGGAGCTGGGCAAGACCGTCGCGGCGGCGCCCGCTTCGGCGGCGTGAGCCCTTCGCATGCGCCCCACCCTCCTCCCCGGCCGTTGGAGATGCCTGGGATTGAAGCCGTGGACGTGGCGCTGCCCACCCTGCCCTCCGAGGGCGCGGTGAACACGACGCTGACGGTGGTCGCCCTGTCGCCGCGGGTGGCCAAGAGCATCGCCGCCCGGGTTTCACCCCACGCTTCCCTCCCCTCCGTTTCTTCCACGCATCGCGCGCCGCCCCGCCCCGAGCCATGAACGATCGAGTCATTCATCCCAAGGCCGACACGCTGATGGACCTCCTCGCGCTCCGGGTGGAGACGCGCGCGGACTTCCCCGTCTACACGTTCCTGGAGGACGAGCCGGGGGAGCAGTCCGAGCTGACGCACGCGGGGCTCTTCACACGGGCGCGGCGCATTGGCGCGCGGCTGGCGGAGCGGCACGCGGGACAGCGGGTGATGCTGCTCTACCCGCCGGGCACTGAATACATCGCGGGGTTCTTCGGCTGCGTCCTGGGCGGCGCCGTGGCGGTGCCCGCGTATCCGCCGGATCCGGCGCGGCTGGAGCGCACGCTGCCGCGCCTGCGCGCCATCATCCGCGACGCCCAGGCGACGGTGGTGCTCACCACGTCCTTCATCCTGGAGCTGGCGGAGTACATCTTCGAGCTGGCGCCGGAGCTGCGGGACCTGGAGTGGATCGCCACCGACGCGCTGCCCGAGGGGCTGGAGGACGGCTGGCGGCGCCCGGAGCTGACGGCCGGGTCGCTGGCGTTCCTTCAGTACACGTCCGGCTCCACCGGCATGCCCAAGGGCGTGATGGTCCGCCACGGCAACCTCGTGGCCAACATGCGGATCATCACGCTGGGCCTGGACCTGCGGCAGGATGACCGGTGGGTGATGTGGCTGCCGCCGTACCACGACATGGGCCTCATCTCCGGCATCCTCAACCCGCTGTACGCGGGCAACCCGGTGACGCTCATGTCGCCGCTGTCCTTCCTCCGCAAGCCCCTGCGGTGGCTGGAGGCGATGTCGCGGCTTCGCGCCCAGGTGTCCGGTGGCCCCAACTTCGCGTTCGACCTGTGCGTGCGCAAGACGACGCCTGAGGAGCGGGCCACGCTGGACCTGAGCCACTGGCGCGGCGCCATGAACGGCGCGGAGCCCATCCGCCCGGACACGCTGGAGCGCTTCGCGCGGACCTTCGCGCCCCAGGGTTTCCGCATGGAGACCTTCATGCCGGGCTACGGCCTGGCGGAGGCGACGCTCGCCCTCACCGGCGGCGTGACGACCGCGCCCCCCGTGCTGCTCCCGGTGGTCGCCTCCAGCATGGAGGGCCACCGGCCCGTGCCCACGAGCGCGGACGCGCCGGAAGCCCGCGTGCTGGTGGGCAGCGGGAGGGTTCTGCCCGACCACGACATCCTGGTGGTGGAGCCACGGACGTGCCAGCTCCGGGCCCCCGGCGAGGTGGGAGAGCTCTGGGTGTCCGGCCCCAGCGTGGCCGCCGGCTACTGGAACCGGCCCGAGCTGTCCGAGGAGATCTTCCGTGCCCGTCTGGCGGATGGCACGGGCCCCTTCCTGCGCACGGGCGACATGGGCTTCATGCGGGACGGCGAGGTCTTCATCACCGGCCGCCGCAAGGACCTGATCATCGTCCGCGGCCGCAACCACTACCCCCAGGACCTGGAGCTGACGGCCGAGCGCAGCCACCCGGCGATCCGGCCGGGCTGCAACGCGGCCTTCTCCGAGGACGCGTCGGAGGGCGAGCGGGTGGTGATGGTCGTGGAGGTGGGCGACGAGACGGTGGACGTGGAGGCGGTGGCCGCCGCGGTGCGCGCGGCCATGGAGCAGGAACACGAGCTGCGGCTCGACACCGTGGTGCTGGTGCCCCACGGCGCGGTGCCCAAGACCTCCAGTGGCAAGCTGATGCGCAGCACGTGCCGGCAGTGGCTGGGCGAGGGCCAGATCCGGGTGGTGGGCCGCTCCGTGCTGACGCGCGCCTCCGCTGAGGACGCGAGCCCCGACGCCGGGCCTGGGCCGGACGTGGCCACGCTGCGGGCCATGCCCGTCGCCGAGCGGCAGCAGGCCCTGCTCGATTGGGTGCGGCGCGAGCTGGCGCGGGCCCTGCGCGCCCCGGTGTCGGCCGTGGAGCCGGCGGTCCGGGTGAGCCAGCTGGGACTGGACTCGCTGGGCATCGTGGAGCTGGGCCACGCCGTCGAGCAGCACCTGGGCGTGACGCTCCCGCTCCAGCGCGTGTTGAGCGGCCCCACGCCGGAGGAGCTCGCGGGCTTCCTCGTGCAGGCGCTCGACGCCGCGGAGCACGTGCCCGCCTCCGAGACGACGACGGTGGCGCCCGGGGACTACGCGCTCACCCCCGGCCAGTGGGGGCTCTGGTTCCAGCACCAGCTCTCCCCGCACACCACCGAGTACAACGTCACGCAGGCCTTGCGGATCCGCTCCGCGCTGGACGTGCTCGCGTTGCAGCGCGCCTTCCAGGCACTGGTGGACCGTCACGCCAGCCTGCGCACCCTCTTCGTCCGCGTGGAGGGCCAGCCCGTCCAGCGCATCCTGCCCCACGCCCCGGTCCACTTCGTCCACGAGGACGCCACCGCGTGGGACGCAGCGCGGCTGGAGCAGTTCCTGGGCGAAGAGGCGGCCCGGCCCTTCGACCTCGCCTCCGGGCCGTTGATGCGCGTGCACGTCCTGGCGCGCCCCGCGGGCGAGCACGTGCTCATCCTGGGCGTCCATCACATCATCGTGGACCTGGTGTCCATGGCGGTGCTGCTCCACGACCTGGGCGCGCTGTACGAGGGCGAGCTCCGTCACCAGCCGCCGGCCCTGCCTCCGGTGCGTTTGGACATGCCCGGCGTCGAGCGTCAGCAGCGCGAAGTCCTCGCGCGCGACGGCGAGCGGCTGTGGGAGCACTGGCGGGAGCGGCTCGCCGGTGAGCCCACGCCGCTGGAGCTGCCCCGCTTCCGCGCGCGTCCGCCCGTGCAGACCTACGCGGGCGCGGCGCACGCCTTCCGGCTTCCGGCGCCGCTGGCCCAGCGGCTCTTCACGCTGGCCCGCGAGCGCGGCGTCACGCTCTTCACGCTGCTGCTCGCCTCGTTCCAGACGCTCCTGCATCGCTACACCGGGCAGGAGGACGTCTGGGTGGGCTCTCCCGTCAACGGCCGCCCCCGGCCGCAGCTGGCGAGCGTGGTGGGCTACCTGGTCAACCAGGTGGTGCTGCGCGGAGACCTGAGCGGCGAGCCGTCCTTCCTGGAGCTGCTGGAGCGCGCGCGGGGCGTGGTGGTGGACGCGCTGGCCCACCAGGAACTGCCCTTCACCACGCTGGTGGACCGGCTGCGCGTGCGGCGCGATCCCAGCCGGCCTCCGCTCGCCCAGGTGGAGCTGGTGTTGCAGCGCGCGTCGCTGCCCGGACAAGAGGACCTGAGCGGCTTCGCCCTGGATGAGAGCGGGCTGCGGATGCGCCTGGGTGAGCTGGAGGTGGAGTCACTCGCGCTCGCGCGGCACGTCGCCCCCTTCGACCTCACGCTGACGTTCGCCGAGGTGGAGGGCACGCTCGCGGGTTCGCTCCGCTACAACGTGGACCTGCTGGACGCGGCCACCGTGGTCCGCATGGCCGGGCACCTGGAGCGGCTGCTGGAGGGCATCGCGGAGGATCCCTCGCGACCCATCTCCCGGCTGCCCCTGCTGTCGGCGGAGGAGCGCGAGGCGCTCACGCGTCCTCCACGCTCACTCCGCGTGGATCCTCGGGGCGAGGTCTGCCTGCATCAGCGCTTCGAGGCGCGCGCGGCGGAGCGGCCGGACGCCGTGGCGGTGACGCTCGAGGAGCGCTCGTGGACCTACGCGGAGCTGGACGCTCGCGCCAATCAGGTGGCCCACCACCTGGTGCACCAGGGCATCGTGCCGGGCGACCTGGTGGGGCTGTACCTGGAGCGTTCGCTGGACATGGTGGTGGCCGTGCTCGCCATCCTGAAGGCGGGGGCGGCGTACGTGCCCATCGACACTGCCTACCCTGCCGAGCGGGCCCGCTTCATGCTGGAGGACAGTCAGGCTCGCGTGCTGCTCACGCAGCGCCGGCTGGCGGACTCACTGGGTGACGTGGCGGTCCACGTGGTCGCACTGGATGAGGAGTCGCCGAGTCTCACCGACGCGCCTCGCTCGCGGCCTGAGGTCGCGGTGTCGGGCGACCTGCTCGCATACGTCATCTACACGTCGGGCTCCACGGGCCGCCCCAAGGGCGTGCAGGTGACGCACGCCAACGTCACTCGGCTCTTCGACGCCACCTGGGATGACTTCCGCTTCGACAGCTCCGACGTCTGGACGCTGTTCCACTCCATCGCGTTCGACTTCTCCGTCTGGGAGCTGTGGGGCGCGCTGCTGTACGGCGGCCGGCTGGTGGTGGTGCCGTACCGGGTGAGCCGTTCTCCAGAGGCCTTCCACGCGCTGCTGCGAGCCGAGCAGGTCACCGTCCTCAACCAGACGCCGTCCGCCTTCCAGTCGCTCATCCACGAGGACCTGGCGGCGCCGGCCGACGCCCTGGCCCTGCGCCACGTCATCTTCGGCGGCGAGGCCCTGCCGCTGGGCAGCCTGCGCCCCTGGTTCGAGCGTCACGGGGACGCGCGGCCCCGGCTGGTCAACATGTACGGCATCACCGAAACGACGGTGCATGTCACCTACCGGCCCCTGCGCGCGCGTGACGTGGACGAGGCGCCGGGCAGCGTGATTGGCGCGCCCATCCAGGATCTGTCCCTGTTGCTGTTGGACAAGCACCAGCAGCCGGTGCCGGTGGGCGTGCCCGGTGAGTTGTATGTCGGCGGCGCGGGCGTCGCGCGCGGCTACCTCCAGCGGCCTGAACTCAATCAGCAGCGCTTCCTGGACGACCCCTTCCGCCCGGGGACAGGCGCCCGCCTCTACCGCAGCGGAGACCTGGCCCGCGGACTGCCCGACGGCGACGTGGAGTACCTGGGCCGCCTGGATGATCAGGTGAAGGTGCGCGGCTTCCGCATCGAGCTGGGTGAGATGGAGAGCGCGATCGCCCGGCACCCCGCGCTGCGCGAAGTGGTGGTCGTGCCGCGCGAGGACGCCGCTGGCGAGAAGCAACTGGTGGCCTACGTGGTGGCGCGCCCGGACGCGCAAGCACCCACCGTGGGCGAACTGCGCGCCTTCCTGCGCGAGCGGCTGCCCGAGCACATGGTGCCCGCCGCTTTCGTCTTCCTGGACACCCTCCCGCTCACCGCCAACGGCAAGGTGAACCGCCGCGCGCTGCCCGCTCCGGAGCGCCTGCGCCCTTCGTTGAGCGAGGGCTACGTGGCGCCCACCAACGACCTGGAACGGCTGCTGTGCCAGGTGTGGAGCGAGGCGCTGGGCGTGGATCAGGTGGGCGTGGACGACAACTTCTTCGAGCTGGGAGGCGACTCCATCCGCAGCCTGCGCGTGGTGGCGCGAGCCCGCGAGCGGGGGCTCACGCTCAGCATCGCGGAGATGTTCGACCACCAGACGGTGGGCGCGCTGGCCCAGGCGCTGCGCCGCTCGGGTGAGACCGCCGTGCGCACCGAGCCCTTCTCGCTGGTGTCCGACGCGGACCTCGCGGCGCTGCCCGCGGGCCTTTCGGACGCCTATCCGCTGTCGCGGTTGCAGGCGGGCTTCGTCTTCCACGCGGAGCTGCGCCAGGGCTACGAGGTCTACCTCACCAGCTTCCATGTCCGGGTGCGCTTCGACGAGGACGCGCTGCGACGGGCGCTTGAACAGATGGCGCGGCGCCACCCCATGCTGCGCTCGGCCTTCGACGTCTCCTTCAGCGAACCGTTGCAGCTGGTGTACACGCACGCGCAGGCGCCGCTCGCGGTGTTCGACTGGCGGGATCGCCCGGAGAAGGAGCAGCGGCAGGACTTCAAGGCCTGGAGCCAGGCCGAGCGCCGTCTGGGCTTCACCTGGCGCGCGCCGCCGCTCATCCGGATCAACGTCCACCGCCTCACCGACGACGATTTCCGCATCACCCTGTCCGAGCCCTTCCTGGACGGCTGGAGCGTGGCCTCGCTGTGGTCGGAGCTGCTGCGGCTCTACGTGGCGTCGCTGGATGGCCCCACGCCGGTAGAGCCGCCTCCGGCCACCACCTACCGGGACTTCATCGCGCTGGAGCGGGCGGCGCTGGCCTCCGAGGCGTCGAAGAACTTCTGGGCCCGGGAGCTGTCTCGACTGGAGCGCGCTCCGCTCATGCCCTGGCCCCTGGCCGAAGGTGAGCCGGCCGGACAGCACCTGCGGATCATCTTCCCGGTGGCCGACGAGGTGCTCACCGGCCTCAAGCAGATCGCCACCGAGACGACCCTCCCGCTCAAGAGCGTCCTCGTCGCCGCGCACGCTCGCGTCGTCGCACTGCTGACCGGGAAGGACGAGGTGGTGACGGGCATCATCGCCAACGGACGCCCGGAGGTTCCCGGCGGCGATCAGGTGCTGGGCATCTTCCTCAACACGCTGCCGCTGTGCATGGACGCGGCGGGAGGGTCGTGGCTGGACCTGACGCGCGATGCCTTCGAGGCGGAGCGCGCCCGGCTGCCGCACCGGCGCTTCCCGCTGGCGGAGCTGCAGAAGACCTTCGGAGGCGGGCAGCCGCTCTTCGACACGGCCTTCAACTTCACCCAGTTCCACATCCTGGACCGGCTGCGCGAGCTGCGCGGGCTGGAGGTCCTGGACATGATGGCCACCGACCAGACGTACTTCGCCTGGACGGCCTACTTCAACGTCAACACGGCCAGCACCGAGCTGCACATCGCCCTGGACTGCAACGGCCTGGGCGCCGAGCAGGTGGAGTCCATCAAGGCGCACTACCTGAGCGTGCTCGGCGCCATGTCGAAGGCGCCTCAGAGCCGCTACGACCGGGCGGAGCTGCTGCCCGAGCGCGAGTGGCAGCAACTGCGCGCGTGGAGTGGGTCGCGCGCCGAGCTTCCGGGGGAGACCTGTGTCCATCACCTGGTGGAGGCACAGGCCGCGCGCACGCCGGACGCGGTGGCGCTGGTGCATGAGGCGCGGCGGCTCACCTACGGCGAGCTGGAGTCGCGCACGCGCCAGCTGGCGCACACGCTGCGTGAGCTGGGCGTGGGTCCGGAGACTCGCGTCGCCGTGTGCCTGGAGCGCACGCCCGAGCTGGTCATCGCCCTGCTGGGTGTGATGCGCGCGGGCGGCGCCTACGCTCCGTTGGATCCGGCCTACCCCGCGGAGCGGCTGGCGTTCATGCTGGAGGACTCCCAGGCGCCGGTGCTGATCACCACGGCGAAGCTGGAGGGGACGCTGCCATCGCACGGAGCGCGGGTCGTCCGGTTGGAGGCGGGCGCGGAGGTTCCGGTGTTGCTGGCTCCGCTGGCGCCCGCGAGCACCGGGCCGGACTCCCTGGCCTACGTCCTCTACACGTCCGGATCCACCGGCCGGCCCAAGGGCGTGGCGCTGGAGCATCGCAGCGCGGTGGCCTTCCTGCGTTGGACGCTGTCGGTGTTCTCGCGCGAGCAACTGTCCGGCGTGCTGGCCGCGACGTCGTTCTGCTTCGACCTGTCCTTCTTCGAGATGTTCGCCCCGCTGGCACGGGGAGGCACCGTCATCCTCGCGGACAACGCGCTGGCGTTGGCGGGGCTCGCGGCGGCGGGTGAGGTGACGCTCGTCAACACGGTGCCGTCGGCCATGACGGAGCTGGTGAGGGCCGGTGCACTGCCCGCGTCCCTGCGCACGGTGAACCTGGCGGGCGAGGCGCTCCCGGGCTCGCTGGTGGCGGACCTGTACCGCACGGGCCACGTGGAGCACGTCTTCAACCTGTACGGCCCCACGGAGGACACCACCTACTCCACGTTCACGCGGGTTCCCCAGGACGCGCGCAGCGAGCCCACCATCGGGCGCCCTCTGCCCGGCACCTCCGCATGGGTGCTGGATGCGCGCGGACGCCCCGTGCCCCTGGGCGTGCCCGGCGAGTTGCACCTGGGAGGCGCGGGGCAGGCTCGCGGGTATCTCCACCGGCCTGAGCTCACCGCGGAGCGGTTCATCCCCCATCCGTTCTCACGCGAGCCCGGCGCGCGCCTCTACCGCACCGGGGACCTGGTCCGGCAGCTGCCTGACGGAGACCTGGAGTACCTGGGCCGCATCGACAACCAGGTGAAGGTGCGCGGCTTCCGCATCGAACTGGGCGAGGTGGAGGCGGTGCTCCGCGCTCACGCGTCCGTGCGGGACGTCGTCGTCCACGCGCGCTCGGACGCTCCAGGCGAGAAGCGACTGGTGGCCTACGTCGTGGCCCAGCCCGGCCACGTGCCGGACGCGGCAGTCCTCAAGGAAGCAGTTCAGCGGCACCTGCCTCGCTACATGGTGCCGTCCGCCTTCGTCACCCTGGCCGCGCTGCCCCTCACGCCCAACGGCAAGGTGGACCGCAAGGCGCTGCCCGCGCCGGAGGCCACCGCGGTGGAGTCCGGCACCGTCGCGCCGCGCACCTTCACCGAGGAGCTGTTGGCCTCCGTGTGGGCTCGCGTCCTGCGCGTGGAGCGAGTGGGCGCGTATGACCACTTCTTCGAGCTGGGCGGGCACTCTCTGCTGGCCACCCAGGCCGTCTCGCGGATCCGCGAGGCGCTTCAGGTGGAGCTGCCCCTGAGCAGCCTCTTCGAGGCCCCGACCCTGGCGGCGCTCGCGGAGAAGGTGGATGCGTTGCGCGCGGCGAAGCAGGGCCGGCAGTCGCCTCCGCTCTCACCGGCGGAGCGCACCGGGCCCCTGGCGCTGTCCTTCGCGCAGCAGCGCCTCTGGTTGCTGGAGCAGTTGGAGCCGGGCAGCGTCGCGTACAACGTGCCGGCCGCCGTGCGTGTCAGCGGAGCGCTGGACGTGGAGTCCCTGCGTCGCGGCTTCTCCGCCCTCACCTATCGCCACGAGTCCCTGCGCACCACCTTCCACGAGGGCGTGGAAGGGCCCGAGCAGCGCATCGCGGACTCGCTGGCTCCCGACTTCACGGTCATCGATGTGTCGGCACGCTCCACTGCGGAGCGCGAGGCGGAGGTCCAGCACCGGGCCACCATGGAGGCGCGCCGGCCCTTCGACCTGACGCGCGGCCCCCTGCTGCGCGTCACGCTGCTGCGCCTGGCCGAACGCGAGCATGTGCTGCTGCTGACCATGCACCACATCGTCTCCGACGGCTGGTCCATGAACGTGCTCGTCGAGGACCTGATGGCCCTCTACGCGGCGTTCACCCGAGGCCAGCCCTCGCCGCTCTCCGACCTGCCCATCCAGGTCGCGGATCACGCCGCGTGGCAGCGGCGGTGGCTGCGGGACGAGGCGCTGGAGACGCAGCTGTCGTACTGGCGTCAGCAGTTGGGGGACGCGCCGCGCGTCCTGGAGCTGCCCACCGACAAGCCGCGCCCCGCGGTCCAGTCCCTCCAGGGCGCGAGCTGGTTCGTCCACCTGCCCCGCGAGCTGTCCGACGCGGTCGAGGCACTGAGCCGGCGTGAAGGCGTCACCCCGTTCATGGTGCTGCTGTCCGCGTTCGAGGTGGTGTTGCACCGGTACTCGGGCCAGGACGACCTCTGCATCGGTATGCCCGTCGCCAGCCGGAGCCGCGTCGAGTTGGAGGGGTTGATTGGTTTCTTCGCCAACACGCTTGTGCTGCGCACGCGTCTGGATGACGCGATCTCCTTCCGGGAGCTGCTCACGCGCGTGCGCACGGCGGCGCTCGGGGCATATGCGCACCAGGACGTGCCCTTCGAGAAGCTGGTGGAGGAACTCCAGCCCCGGCGCGACCTGAGCCGCTCACCCTTGTTCCAGGTGATGTTCACGTTCCAGAACAACCGCCTGCCGGAGACCGCCCACGCGGGCCTGGAGCTACACCGGCTGGACGTCGACCACGGCACCTCCAAGTTCGACCTGGAGCTGGTGCTGACCGCGTCCAATGACGGCCTGCGTGGCCGCTTCGAGTACAGCACCGACCTGTTCGAGGAGGCGACCATCGCGCGCCTCACCCAGCACCTGCGCACGGTGCTGGAGGCCGCCGTCGCTCGCCCTGAGGCGTCCCTGGCCTCGCTGCCCCTTATGCCCGAGGCCGAGCAGCGTCAGGTGCTCCTCGACTTCAACCGCACCGACGCCGACGTCCCTCTCGACGTCTGCTTCCACCAGCTCTTCGAGGCTCAAGCCGACCGCGCCCCCGACGCCGTCGCTGTCCGCGACGCGTCTTCTTCCTTCAGCTACCGCGCCCTCGACGCCCGCTCCAACCGCCTCGCCCACCTCCTCGTCGCGTCTGGCGTCCAGCCCGATTCCCTCGTCGCCCTGCTGGCTCCTCGCGGCTGCGACTTCGTCGCTTCCAACCTTGGCGTCCTCAAGGCCGGCGCTGCTTGGCTGCCCCTCGACCCGCTCCACCCGCCCCAGCGCCTCGCTCAGATCCTTTCTCTCAGCCGCGCTCCCTTCGTCCTCGTCGCTGATGTCTTCGCGCCGCTGCTGGCTTCCACACTCGCGCTGCTTCCCGAGGACTCTCGCCCGCGCGTCCTTTCGCTCGAAGCCTCTCTGAACGCGGACGTTCCCTCTTCGCGTCTCTCGCCTCGCGCGTCTCCTTCGCACCTCGCCTACGTCATCTTCACCTCCGGCTCTACCGGCACCCCCAAGGGCGCCATGGTCGAGCAGCGCGGCATGCTCAACCACCTGCATGCCAAGGTGCTTGCTCTCGGCCTCGGTCCCAAGGACGTCGTCGCCCAGACGGCCTCTCAGTGCTTCGACATCTCCGTCTGGCAGTCCTTCGTCGCCCTGCTCGTCGGTGGCCAGACGCTCGTGCTCGGTGACGACGTCGCGCATTCGCCTTCTGCCCTCCTCAACGCACTGGAGGCCCACGCCGTCTCCATCGTCGAGTCCGTCCCCTCGCTGCTGAGCGCCCTGCTCGACGAGGCCGACTCTCGCGGATCCGCACGTCCCGCCCTCTCCCGCCTGCGATTCATGGTTCCCACGGGTGAGGCCCTTCCGGCGGAAACCGCTCGCCGCTGGCTTCTCGCGTGGCCCGCAATTCCCCTCGTCAATGCCTACGGCCCCACCGAGTGCTCTGACGACGTCACCCACGCAGTCCTCTCCTCCCCTCCGGCCTCCTCCGTCGTCCCCATCGGGCGCCCCGTCTGCAACACCCGCCTCTACGTCCTCGACTCTCTCCTGCGGCCCTGCCCCCTCGGCATTCCCGGTGAGCTCTTCGTCGCGGGCACGGGTGTCGGCCGCGGCTATCTCTTCGACTCCTCTCGCACCTCCGTCTCCTTCATTCCGAACCCCTTCTCGTCCTCACCTGGCGCGCGCCTCTACCGCACGGGTGATCGCGTCCGCTGGTTGCCCGACGGCTCCCTCGACTTCCTGGGCCGCATCGACTTCCAGGTGAAGCTGCGCGGCTTCCGCATTGAGTTGGGTGAAATCGAAGCCTCCCTGCGCCAACTGCCCGCCGTGCGTGACGTCGTCGTCCTCGTTCGCCAGGACTCCCCCGGCGACGCGCGTCTCGTTGCGTACGTCACGCCCAAGGCGGATGCATCGCTGGAGGTCGAAGTCCTCAAGCTCCATCTGAGTCAGGGGCTTCCCGAGTACATGGTGCCCGCCGCCTTCGTGGTGCTGGACACCCTGCCCCTCAGCTCCAACGGCAAGGTGGACCGCAAGGCCCTTCCTCTCCCCGACGCCGACGCCTCCCGCGCCGCATCCTTCGTCCCGCCCCGCACGCGCACCGAGGCCCTCCTCTGCGGCCTCTTCGCTCGCCTCCTGCGCCTGGAGCGCGTCGGCATTCACGACGACTTCTTCGCTCTCGGTGGCCACTCACTCCTCGCCACCCGCCTCGTCGCCCATGTGCGCGAAGCCCTCGGCATGGAGCTGCCCCTTCGCGCTCTCTTCGAGGCCTCTTCTCCCGCGCTCCTCGCCCAGCGCCTCGATGCGCTTCGTGCTTCCTCCGTCTCTTCTTCCGCGCCTCCTCTTCGCCCCTCACCTCGCGATGGCGCGCCTCCGCCTCTCTCCTTCGCCCAGCAGCGCCTCTGGTTCCTCGACCGCTGGCAGCCCCAAAGCGCCTTCTACAACATCCCCTCCGCGCTCCGGCTCACCGGCCCCCTTCACCTCCCCGCGCTCCAGTCGGCCTTCGACGAACTGATCCGTCGTCACGAATCTTTCCGGACGACGTTCCAGGACAGCCCTGAGGGCCCGGTGCAGCTCATCCACCCCGTGCTCACGTCTCCGCTCACCCTGGTGGATCTGAGGGAGCTGTCTTCGGAGCAGCGCGATCCGGAAGCGCTCCGCATCGCCAGCGATGAGGCCCGGCGGCCCTTCGACCTTGCGCATGGACCGCTGCTGCGCACCACGCTGGTGCGGCTCGATGCGGATCACCATGTGCTGGTGGTGGTGATGCATCACATCGTCTCCGACGGCGGATCCTCGGAGGTGGTGCTGCGTGAGCTGGCCGCGCTCTACGACGCCTTCCTTCGCGACGAGGCGTCGCCGCTTCCGCCGCTGCCGGTGCAGTACGCGGACTACGCCCTGTGGCAGCGCTCCTGGCTCCAGGGCGACGTGCTCGACGCGCAGCTCGGGTGGTGGCGCCAGCAACTCCACGGCGCACCGCATGCGTTGCGACTGCCCACGGACCGTCCGCGTCCGGCGCTGCAGACGTTCAACGGCGCCCTCCTCACCCGGATGCTGCCGCGCCCGCTCTCCGAAGCGCTGCGCGCTTTCCACCGCGCTGAAGGCGTCACCCCGTTCATGACCCTGCTGGCGACGACGCAGGCGCTGCTGCATCACTACTCGGGCCAGGACGACTTCACCGTGGGCGCTCCCGTCTCCGGCCGCACGCATGCCGGGATGGAGGCGCTCGTCGGATTCTTCGTCAACACGCTGGTGCTACGTGCCCGGTTCGATCCACGCATCAGCTTCCGGGAGCTGCTCGCCCAGGCGCGCGAATCCACCCTGGGCGCGCTCGCGCACCAGGACGTGCCCTTCGAGAAGCTGGTGGAGGCGCTCCAGCCCGAGCGCGACCTCAGCCGCTCACCCCTCTTCCAGGTGATGGTGGCCTACCAGCAGGACCTGCACGTCGAGCAGGCACTGCCCGGCCTCATCGCGCGCCCGGTGCCCCTGGATGGACAGGGCGCCAAGTTCGACCTGACCGTCTCCTTCACCGACACCGACGAAGGCCTCCGCGCGTCGTTCGAATACAACACCGACCTCCATGACGAGGCCACGGTGGCGCGCATGGCGGATCACCTGTCCGCGTTGCTCACCGAGGTCATCGCCGCGCCGGCCCGCCCGCTCGCCTCGCTGTCGCTCCTTCCGGAACAAGAGCGTCATCAGGTGCTGGTGGAGTGGAACGCCAGCGACGTGGCCTTCCCCCAGGAGCGCCTCGTCCACCAGATCTTCGAAGCCCAGGTGGCCCGCTCGCCCGAGGCCCCCGCGCTCGCCTCCGGCGACGACACCCTCTCGTTCCAGCAGCTCGACGAACGCGCCAACCAGCTCGCCTGGCATCTGCGCGCTTACGGCGTCGGTCCCGAGATCCGCGTCGCGCTCTGCGTCGAGCACTCCTTCGACCTCGTCGTCTCGATGCTCGCCGTACTCAAGGCCGGTGGCGCCTGGGTGCCCCTGGATCCAACCCTGCCCGCGGACCGACTCGCGTTCATGCTCGCCGACTCCGGCGCTCGCGTGGTCCTCACCCAGGAGCGCTTGAAGTCCGTGCTGCCCGCGCATGCCGGCGCTTCGGTGTGCGTGGACGCGGATTGGAGTCAGGTGGCCTCCCGCTCCACCCAGCCGCCTCCTCCCCGCTCCCTGCCCGACTCGCTCGCCTACGTCATCTACACCTCTGGCTCCACCGGCAAGCCCAAGGGCACCCTCCTCACCCATCGCGGCCTCTCCAACACCGCCCTCGCCGCCGTTCGCGAGCACCGCTTCGACTCCTCCTCCCACGTCCTCCAGTTCGCCTCCATCGGCTTCGATGCCTGCGTCTGCGAGGTCTTCTCCTCTCTCCTCGCGGGCGCCTGCCTCCACCTCGCCCCTCGTGACCAACTCCTCCCAGGGACTCCTCTCCACTCCCTGCTCCGCGCCCGCTCCATCTCCGCCGTCACCCTCACCCCGTCCGTCCTCGCGCAGCTCGACCCCTCTGGGCTCGACTCCCTGCGCACCGTCATCTCCGCTGGCGAGGCGCTTCCGGCTGCCGTCGCTTCCCGCTGGGCACACCCCCAGCGCCTCCTGCTCAACGCCTACGGACCCACTGAAGTGACTGTCTGCGCTTCCATCGAGTCGCAGCTCAATCCCTCTCAGCCCACCATTGGCGCTCCGTTCCCCAACGTCCGCCTCTTCGTCCTCGACTCACTCCTGCGGCCCGTCCCCGTCGGCCTCCCCGGTGAGCTCTTCGTCTCCGGCCCCGGCGTCGCTCGCGGCTACCTAGGACAGCCCTCGCTCACTGCGGAGAAGTTCATTCCTCATCCGTTCTCGCGCGAGCCGGGCGAGCGCCTCTACCGCACCGGTGACCGCGTCCGCTGGCTGCCCTCCGGTCGCCTCGAGTTCCTCGGACGCCTCGACTCCCAGGTGAAGCTGCGCGGCTTCCGCATCGAGCCCTCCGAAGTCTCTTCCCTCCTTCGCGACCACTCCTCCGTCCTCGACGCCTTCACGCTGCTTCGCGAGGACTCGCCTTCTCTCCACCGCCTCGTCTCCTACGTCGTCTCGCGCGAGCCCGGGCACGATGCGGCGGCGCTGCGCACATACCTGCGCGAGCGCGTGCCGGAGTACATGGTGCCGGCGGCGTTCGTGTTCCTGGACGCGCTGCCCCTCACCGCTAGCGGCAAGGTGGACACGCGCGCGCTGCCCGCTCCCGACGAGACCCATGTCGGCGGCGGTCAGGGCTACGTGGAGCCGCAGGGTGATCTGGAGCGCACGCTGGCGGCTCTCTGGTGCGAGCTGCTGGGCCTCAAGCGCGTGGGACGCCACGAGCGCTTCTTCGACGTGGGCGGCAACTCCCTGCTCATCGTCCGCGTGCAGGAGCGCCTCCAGACGACGCTGGACCTGCGGCTCTCCCTGCCCGTGCTCTTCCAGTACCCCACCATCGCGGGTCTGGCCGAACACCTGTCCCAGTCCGGCGGAGGCTCGCGGCTGGAGTCCAGCCAGGAGCGCGGCGAGGGCCGCAAGGAGCGCATGGATCAACAACGGGAGCAGCGACTGAGCCGCCGCAAGAAGGGAAGCGCGTGATGGCTCAGGACCCTTCATCCCCGTCCGAGTCCGTCGCCATCGTCGGCATGGCGCTGCGCGTTCCGGGCGTTCGCGATCCCGAATCCTTCTGGCGGTTGATCGACGACGGCGTCGAGCCGCGCACGTCCTTCTCCGACGCGGAGCTGGAGGCGGCTGGAGTGCCTCGCACCGTGCGCGAGCAGCCGGGCTACGTGCGCGAAGGCTTCGTCCTGGACGGCGTGGCCGCCTTCGACGCGGCCTTCTTCGGATACAGCCCCCGCGAGGCGGAGTTGCTGGATCCCCAGCACCGCCTCTTCCTGGAGTGCGCGTGGGAGGCGCTGGAGCGCTCCGGCCATGGGGACGCACGTGGGCGTGGCGCCACGTCCGTCTTCGCGGGCGAGGGCCGGAGCACCTACCTCATCGCGAACCTGCTGACCCGGCCGGACCTGGTGGCGTCGCAGGGCCTGTTCTCGCTGATGGTGGCCAACGAGAAGGACTTCCTCGCCACGCGCGTCTCCCACCGCCTGGACCTGCGCGGCCCGAGCCTCACCGTGCAGACGGCGTGCTCCACGTCACTGGTGGCGGTGCACCTGGCCTGCCAGAGCCTGCTGTCCGGCGAGTCGGACCTGTCGCTCGCGGGCGGTGTCGCGCTGGCGCTGCCCCAGCGCGCCGGCTACTCGTATCGGGACGGAGGCATCCTCTCTCCGGATGGACGCTGCCGTCCCTTCGACGCTCGGGGCGAAGGCACCATTGGCGGCTCGGGCGTGGCGGTGGTGGCGCTCAAGAGGCTGTCGGACGCGCTGGAGGCAGGAGACCGCATCCACGCGGTCATCCGCGGGTCGGCCATCAACAACGACGGCGCGGACAAGGTGGGCTTCACCGCGCCCAGCGTGGACGGACAGTCCCAGGTCATCTCCGAAGCGCTCGCGGTGGCGTGCGTGGATCCCGACTCCATTCAGTACGTGGAGGCCCATGGGACGGCCACCCAACTGGGAGACCCCATTGAAGTGGCCGCGCTCAACCAGGTGTTCCAGGGGCTGCCTCGGGGCTCCATCGCCCTGGGCTCGGTGAAGAGCAACCTGGGCCACATGGACGCGGCGGCCGGCGTGGTGAGTCTCATCAAGACGGCGCTGGCGCTGGCGCACCGGCGACTTCCCCCCAGTCTGCACTTCCAGAATCCCAACCCGCGCGTCCCCTTCGACGACGGTCCCTTCGCCGTCAACACCGCGTCGCGGCCGTGGCCCGGCGCGAAGTCCCGACGCGCGGGTGTGAGCTCCTTCGGCATGGGAGGCACCAACGCGCACGTGGTGCTGGAGGAGGCACCCACGCCCGCGCAGCGCACGCCCGCGCAGCGCCCGTGGCAGCTCCTGGCCCTGTCCGCTCGGACCGCGCCCGCGCTGGAGGAGATGACGGACCGGCTGGCCACGCACCTGGAGCAGCACCCGGAGGTTGCGCTGGCGGACGTCGCCCACACGCTGATGGTGGGACGTCGTCGCTTCGAGCACCGGCGGGTGCTGGTGTCCCAGGACGCGCGCGAGGCCCGGGAGGCGCTGGCGGCACGCGACGCGCGGCTGCTCACGGAGGTCGCGGGGGACGGGCGTTGCTCGGTGGCGTTCCTCTTCCCCGGTCAGGGCTCGCACCATGTGGACATGGGCCGCGGCCTGTACGCCGCGGAGCCCCGCTTCCGCGAGCACGTGGACGCGTGCTGCGAGCGCTTCACCCCGCACCTGGGCTCCGACTTGCGGCGCATCCTCTTCCCGGCCGCGTCGGAGCACGCGGAGGCCACCCGGAAGCTGGAGCAGACGACGTTCGGCCACCCGGCGCTCTTCACCATCGAGTACGCGCTGGCGCGCTGGTGGATGGACGTGGGCGTGCGGCCCCAGGCGCTCATCGGCCACAGCGTCGGCATGTACGCGGCGGCCTGTGTGGCGGGCATCTTCACGCTGGAGGACGCCACGGCGATGTTGGCGCTGCGCGCCCGGCTCATCCAGCAGCTGCCCGCGGGGTCCATGCTGTCCGTGTCACTCCCTGAAGCAGAGGTGCGCCCGTTGCTGGTGGGAAGGCCGGTGGGCATCGCCGCCAGCAACGCGCCCTCGCTGTGCGTCGTGTCGGGGCCTCCCGATGCCGTGCACGCGGTTCAGGCGGAGCTGGTGGCGCGCGGCGTGGAGTGCCGCCTGCTGCACAGCACCTACGCCGGCCACTCCGCGATGCTGGAGCCGATGCTGCGGCCCCTGGAAGAGGCGCTGCGCCGGGTGCGCCTGTCGCCTCCGTCCATCCCCTGCGTCTCGAACCTCACCGGCACCTGGCTCACCGACGCGGAGGCGACGGATCCTCGCGCGTGGGCGGAGCAGGTGCGGCGGCCCGTGCGCTTCTCGGAAGGCGTGGCGACGCTGCTCGAGGAGCCGGACCGGCTGCTGTTGGAGGTGGGGCCGGGGCAGGCGCTGACGATGCTGGCGCGGCAGGCCACGAACGCGGCGGGGCGCACGATTGTCGCCTCGATGCGCCGGCCGCAGGATCCTCAGCCGGACGCCGCGGTGCTCCTGAATGCCGCGGGGCGGCTGTGGTTGGCGGGCGCGGAGCTGGACGTGGAGCGGCTCCAGGGTCCGGGCGAGCACCGCCGCGTCGAGCTGCCGCCCTATCCCTTCCAGCGGGAGGACTACTGGCTGGAGGCCGTGGCGGGAACGCACGCCGCGGCGGATCCCCGGACGGCCGGGACGGCGCTCCGCAAGCGGGACGACGCGGCGGAGTGGTTCTACCAGCCGGCCTGGAAGCCCACGCCGCCACCTGCTCCCTCGGCTGTCAGTGGTGAGCGTGTGCTCGCCTTCGTCGACGCCACCGGCTTCGGCGCGGAGCTGGCGGCGCGACTGGAGGCGGGGGGCTCGGAGGTGGTGCGAGTGGTGCCCGCGTCCGGATTCTCCCAACGCGACGCGCGCACCTTCGAGCTCGTGCCTGGAGAACCCGCGCACTACCGCGCGCTGCTGGAGGCCGTGGGCACGCCCCGGCGCGTGGTGCACGCATGGGGCCTGGGCCCCACCATCGGTGGGGATGCAGACGCGGCGCTCGCCACGGAGCTGGAGCGGGGCTTCCACGGCCTCGTCGCCCTGCTGCGGGCGATCCAGGCCCGGCCGGTGAATGGGCCGGTGGACGTCGCGGTGCTGGTGAGTGGCGCATTGGAGGTGACGGGAGACGAGCCGCTGGTGCCCGCCCGCGCGCTCATGGTGGGCCCCTGCAAGGTGGTCCCGCAGGAGCACGTGGGGCTGCGCACGCGCTGCATCGACGTGCGCCTGCCCGAGGACGCGGCGAAGCAGGCGGGCCTGCTGGAACGGCTGGCGGCGGAGGTTCGCCTGGATGCGGCGGAGCCCGTGGTGGCCTGGCGCGGCTCGCGCCGCTACGCCGAGCACTTCGAGGCGACGCGGCTGCCCTCCGCGAGCGCGGACACAGCGCCGCTGCGTGAAGCGGGCGTATACCTGCTGACCGGAGGCTTGGGACGGATCGGCCTGGGCCTGGCCGAACACCTGGCGGCGGCGGTGCGAGCGCGGCTGGTGCTGGTGGGCCGCTCGACCTTCCCCTCTCCGGAAGAATGGGACGCGTGGCTGCGCGCGCACGGCGAGGAGGATGACGTGTCGCGGAAGATTCATCGCCTGCGGGCGATGGAGGCCCGTGGCGCGCAGGTGCTGGTGCTGTCGGCGGACGTGTCCCGGCGGGCGGAGCTGGAGTCCGTGGTGGCCCGCGCGCGGGCGCGCTTCGGGGCACTGCATGGCGTGGTGCACTCCGCGGGCATCATTGGCGCGCGGACGTCGGTGCCGCTGGTGGACCTGGAGCGCGAGCGGAGTGAGGAGCAGCTCGCCGCCAAGGTGCATGGCACCCGGTGGCTCACGGCCGCACTGGCCGGTGGGCCGCCGCTGGACTTCGTGGTGTTGCAGTCCTCGCTGTCCACCGTGCTGGGCGGCCCGGGGTTCAGCGCCTACGCGGCGGCCAATGCCTTCATGGACACGCTGGCGTGCGACCGCGCCCGGGCGGGCGGGACGCAATGGCTCAGCGTGGACTGGGACGGCTGGCATCAGGACAGTGAAGTGCCTGGCGCGTCGGACATGACGCTCGCCGAGGGCTCGGACGCCCTGCGGCGGCTGTTGTCCGCGCGAGCCGAGGGCCGCTGGGCGGTGTCCACCACGGACCTCTCCGCGCGGCAGGCGATGTGGCTGCGGCGCGAGCGCACCGGCACGGCACCGGCCACGAGCACGGGAGCCGGGCACTCCCGGCGCGGCGTGCGGACCGCTTTCGTGGCGCCCCGAGACTCCGTCGAGCAGGGGATCGCCGCCATCTGGGCGGAACTGCTCGGCGTCGCGGAGCCCGGCATCCACGATGACTTCTTCGAGCTGGGCGGACACTCGCTGGTGGGCGCGCAGGTCGTGGCGCGCGTCCGGCAGGCGTTCCAGGTGGAGCTGCGCCTGGGGACGCTCTTCGAGACGCCCACTATCGCGGGCATGGCCGTGGCCATCGTCAAAAGCCGCACCGAGAACATGAGCGAGGAAGAGCTGGAGTCCCTCCTGTCCGAGCTGGAGTGAGCCGCTCCCCCTCTTCGCCCCACCTTCTTCACCGACCGAGCACCATGAGCGACATTCGCAACCGGATCGCCCACCTTCCTCCCGAAAAGCGCGAGCAACTGCTGCGCAAGATGGCCGAACGGCAGCAGGCCTCCGGTGCGCCGGCGAAGGACCTTGCACCAGCCCCGAGGCCCGCGCGCGCGGCGTCCGAACCGTCGCCGCTGTCCTTCGCCCAGCAGCGGCTGTGGTTCCTGGATCGGATGGAGCCCGGGACGACGCTGTTCAACCTCCCGGCCGCGTTCCGCCTGCGCGGGCCGCTGGACGTGATAGCCCTCGGGCGCGCTTTCAACGCGCTCGTGGAGCGCCATGAATCACTGCGGACGCGCTTCATGGATCAGGACGGTCAGCCCGTGCAGGTGGCGGAGCCGTCACTGACACTGGCGCTGGCACCGGAGGACCTGACGGGCCTGCCGCTGGAGCAGCGCGAGGAGCAGACGCGCATGCGAATGGCGGAGGAGGCGCGACGGCCGTTCGACCTGACGCGCGGACCGCTGCTACGCACCCGGCTGCTGCGGCTATCGCCGGAGGAGCACGTGCTGCTCCTGACGATGCACCACATCGTCTCCGACGGCTGGTCCATCGAAGTGCTGATCCGCGAGGTGGGCGTCTTCTACGAAGCCTTCGTCGCCGGCACCGCGCCAGTGCTTCCAGCACTGCCGTTGCAATACGCGGACTTCGCGCGCCAGCAGCAGGGACGCGAGGGCGAGGCCCTGCGGCGTCAGCTGGACTACTGGAAGGCACGGCTGAGCGGCGCGCCGCAGGTGCTGGAGCTGCCCACGGACTGGCCGCGTCCGGCCGTTCAGACATTCCAGGGGGCGGAGCTGCGCGTGGAGCTGCCCGCCGCGCTGGTGGAGCAGCTCAAGGCGCTGGGCCGGCGCAGCGGAGCCACGCTCTACATGGTGCTGCTCGCGGCCTTCCAGACGGTGCTGCACCGGTACTCGGGGCAGGACGAGGTCTGCGTGGGCACGCCCAGCGCCGGCCGGAGCCAGGCCGAGTTGGAGGGCCTCATCGGCTTCTTCCTCAACACGCTGGTGCTGCGCACGGACCTGTCCGGCGATCCCACCTTCCTGGGGCTGCTGGGCCGGGTGCGTGAGGCCGCGACGGGCGCGTTCGACAACCAGGACGTACCCTTCGAGAAGCTGGTAGAGGAGCTCCAGCCCCGGCGCAGCCTCAGCTACACGCCGCTGTTCCAGGTGATGCTCATCCTCCAGAAGCCGCAGGGCCGTCCCCAGTTGGGAGGCCTGGCGCTGGAGGCCATCAAGAGCACCGCGGGCCGGTCGATGTTCGACCTCACCCTGTCGCTGGTGGAGGTGGAGCGAGGCGGGCTCGTCGGTCACGTGGAGTACAGCACCGACTTGTTCGAGGAAGCGACCATCGCGCGCCTCACCCAGCACCTGCGCACGGTGCTGGAGGCCGCCGTCGCGCGCCCCGAGGCGTCCCTGGCCTCACTGCCGCTGATGCCCGAGGCCGAGCAGCGTCAGGTGCTCCTCGACTTCAACCGCACCCACGCCGACGTGCCGCTCGACGCCTGCTTCCATCAGCTCTTCGAAGGCCAGGCCGACCGCGCTCCCGACGCCGTCGCCGTCCGCGACGCGTCTTCTTCCTTCAGCTACCGCGCCCTCGACGCTCGCTCCAACCGCCTCGCACACCACCTCGTCGCCTCTGGCGTCCAGCCCGATTCCCTCGTCGCTCTGTTGGCCCCTCGTGGCTGCGACTTCGTCGCTTCCAACCTCGGCGTCCTCAAGGCCGGCGCTGCCTGGCTGCCCCTCGACCCGCTCCACCCGCCTCAGCGCCTCGCCCAGATTCTCTCCCTCAGCCGCGCTCCCTTCGTCCTCGTCGCCGATGTCTTCGCGCCGCTGCTGGCTTCCGCACTCGCGCTGTTGCCCGAGGACTCTCGCCCGCGCGTCCTTTCGCTCGAAGCCTCCCTGAACGCGGACGTTCCTTCTTCGCGCCTCTCGCCTCGCGCGTCTCCTTCACACCTCGCCTACGTCATCTTCACCTCGGGCTCCACCGGCACCCCCAAGGGCGCCATGGTCGAGCAGCGCGGCATGCTCAACCACCTGCATGCCAAGGTGCTTGCACTCGGCCTCGGGCCCAAGGACGTCGTCGCCCAGACGGCGTCCCAGTGCTTCGACATCTCCGTCTGGCAGTCCTTCGTTGCCCTGCTCGTCGGTGGCCAGACGCTGGTGCTTGGCGACGACGTTGCCCACTCTCCTAGCTCACTGCTTGATGCGCTGGAGGCCCACGCCGTCTCCATCGTCGAGTCCGTCCCCTCCCTGCTGAATGCTCTGCTCGAGGAAGCGGACTCTCGCGGCGCTGCACGTCCCGCGCTTTCTCGCCTGCGCTTCATGCTTCCCACCGGAGAGGCCCTTCCCGCCGAAACCGCTCGCCGCTGGCTTCTCGCGTGGCCCGCCATTCCCCTCGTCAACGCCTACGGCCCCACCGAGTGCTCCGACGACGTCACCCACGCCTTCCTCTCCTCACCTCCGGCCTCTTCCGTTGTCCCCATCGGCCGCCCTGTCTGCAACACCCGCCTCTACGTCCTCGACTCCCTCCTTCGGCCCTGCCCCCTCGGCATTCCGGGCGAGCTCTTCGTCGCGGGTACGGGTGTCGGCCGCGGCTACCTCTTCGACGCTTCCCGCACCGCCGTCTCCTTCATTCCGGACCCCTTCGCCTCCTCACCCGGCGCGCGCCTCTACCGCACCGGTGACCGCGTCCGCTGGCTTCCCGACGGCTCCCTCGACTTCCTGGGCCGCATCGACTTCCAGGTGAAGCTGCGCGGCTTCCGCATTGAGTTGGGTGAAATCGAAGCCTCTCTGCGCGGGCTGCCCGCCGTGCGTGACGTCGTCGTCCTCGTTCGCCAGGACTCCCCCGGTGACGCGCGTCTCGTCGCGTACCTCTGCCCGCGCCCGGGCCTGCCTCTCGACGTCTCCGAAGTCCGCGCGTCGCTCGCCTCGCACCTGCCCGAGTACATGGTGCCTTCGGCCTTCGTCCTCCTCGACACCCTGCCCCTCAGCTCCAACGGCAAGGTGGACCGCAAGGCCCTTCCTCTCCCCGACGCAGACGCCTCTCTCGCCGCATCCTTCGTCCCGCCCCGCACGCGCACCGAGGCACTCCTCTGCGGCCTCTTCGCTCGCTTGCTGCGGCTGGAGCGCGTCGGCATCGACGACGACTTCTTCGCCCTCGGTGGACACTCACTCCTCGCCACCCGCCTCGTCGCCCACGTGCGCGAAGCCCTCGGCCTGGAGCTGCCCCTTCGCGCCCTCTTCGAGGCCTCTTCTCCCGCGCTCCTCGCCCAGCGCCTCGACGCCCTTCGCGACTCCTCCTTCTCTTCTTCCGCGCCTCCGCTTCGCCCCACACCTCGCGATGGCGCGCCCCCGCCTCTCTCCTTCGCCCAGCAGCGACTCTGGTTCCTCGACCGCTGGCAGCCCCAGAGCGCCTTCTACAACGTCCCCTCCGCGCTCCGGCTCCTCGGCGCCCTCCACCTCCCCGCGCTCCAGTCCGCCTTCGACGAACTGATCCGCCGTCACGAATCCCTGCGCACCACCTTCGACTCCACGGAGGAGGAGCCCCACCAGCTCATCCACCCGGCGCGGTCCATTCCGCTTCAAGTCATCGACGTGAGCAGCCTGCCCACCGCCGAGCGGATGCCCGAGGCGCGCAGGCTCGCCGACGCGGAAGCGCAGCGGCCCTTCGACCTGTCGGCGGGACCGGTCCTGCGGCTCACGCTGTTGCGGCTGGAGGAACAGGAGCACGTGCTCCTCGGGGTGATGCACCACATCGTCTCGGATGATCGCTCCATCCAGGTGCTGCTCCGCGAGGTGGCCGCGCTCTACGACGCCTTCCAGCGGGGACAGCCGTCACCGCTTCCACCGCTGCCGGTGCAGTACGCGGACTACGCCGTGTGGCAGCGCTCCTGGCTTCAGGGCGACGTGCTCGACGCGCGGCTCGGCTGGTGGCGCCAGCAGTTGGACGGGATGCCCCAGGCGCTGGAGCTGCCCACGGATCGCCCCCGGCCCGCGACCCAGGGCCACCGCGGCGCCGTGAGCGAGACCCGGTTGCCGCGCGCCCTCTCCGATTCCCTGCGCGCCTTCCACCGCCGCGAGGGCGTCACGCCCTTCGTGACGCTGCTGGCGGCCACGCAGGTGCTGCTGCACCGCTACTCTGGCCAGGAGGACTTCGCGCTCGGCACGCCCGTGGAGGGCCGTGAGCAGCAGGGGCTGGAAGGGCTCATCGGGTTCTTCATCAACACCGTGGTCCTGCGCGCACGGCCACGGCCGGGGCTCTCCTTCCGGGAGCTGCTCGCCCAGGCGCGCGAGTCCACGCTCGGCGCGCTCGCGCACCAGGATGTGCCCTTCGAGAAGCTGGTGGAGGCGCTCCAGCCGAAGCGCGACCCCAGCCGCTCGCCGCTCTTCCAGGTGATGATCATCTACCAGCAGGGGCTGGAGCTCACCGGCGCGATGCCGGGCCTGACCCTGCTCCCGCTGGAGGTGGAGAGCCGCACCGCGCGCTTCGACCTGTCGCTGGCCTTCACCGACCACCCCGAAGGGCTGGGCCTCTCCTTCGAATACAACACCGACCTCTACGACGCGGCCACGGTGGCCCGCATGGCCGGCCACCTGCAGGAGCTGCTCACCGGCATCGTGGCGCGGCCGGAAGCGCCCCTCTCCGAGCTGCCGCTGCTGACGCCCGCAGAGCGCCAGACGCTGCTCGTCGCGTGGAACGACACCGGCACGCAGGCACCGGCCGGAGCGAGGCTGCACGAGCTCGTGGAGGCACAGGTGGACCGCACGCCGGACGCACCGGCGGTCGTGTTCGAAGGCCAGCGGCTCACGTACCGGGAGCTGGACACCCGCGCCAACCAACTCGCGCACCACCTGCGCTCGCTGGGCGTGGGCCCGGAAGTGCCGGTGGCCGTGTGCGTGGAGCGCTCTCTGGAGATGGTGGTGGGCCTGCTCGCCATCCTCAAGGCGGGCGGTGCCTGGGTGCCGATGGATCCGTCGTACCCGGCCGAGCGCCTGGCCTTCATGCTGGAAGACGCCAAGGCCCCGGTGCTCCTCACCCAGGAGAGTCTGAAGCCCTCACTGCCCACGACCTCCGGGCGCGTGGTGTGCCTGGACTCGGACTGGGACACCGTCGCGCGCGCGCCTACGCACCGGCCCCGCGTTGCCGTCGCGCCCGAGGGCGCCGCGTACATCATCTACACGTCGGGCTCCACCGGCCGGCCCAAGGGCGCGCTCAACACCCACGCCGCGATCCACAACCGGCTGGCGTGGATGCAGTCCGCCTATTCGCTCACACCCGGTGACGCCGTCCTGCAGAAGACGCCCTTCGGCTTCGACGTCTCCGTGTGGGAGTTCTTCTGGCCGCTGATGACTGGCGCGCGGCTGGTCATGGCTCGCCCCGGAGGCCACCAGGACGCTGCTTACCTGGCGCGCACCATCGCCGAGGAGCGCATCACCACGCTGCACTTCGTGCCGTCCATGCTCCAGGTCTTCCTGGAGCAGCCGGGACTGGAATCCTGCGCTTCCCTCCAGCGCATCTTCTCCAGCGGCGAAGCCCTCCCCCCGGATCTCGCGCGGCGCTGCCTGGAGCGGCTGCCAGCGCGGCTGTTCAACCTCTACGGCCCCACGGAGGCGGCCGTCGACGTCACGCATTGGACGTGCGAACACGGCGACCCGTCGCGCACGGTCCCCATCGGCCGTCCCATCACGAACCTGCGTCTGCACGTCCTCGACGCGAGGCTGCGCCCCGTGCCCGTGGGCATCCCGGGCGAGCTCTACATTGGAGGCCTGGGCCTGGCGCGCGGCTACCACCACCGGCCGGACCTCACCGCTGAACGCTTCGTGCCGGACCCCGTCGGTACACAGCCCGGTGCGCGCCTCTACCGGACGGGAGACCTGGCGCGCTACCGGCCCGACGGAGCCATCGAGTACCTGGGCCGCACCGACTTCCAGGTGAAGCTGCGCGGCTTCCGCATCGAGCTGGGCGAAATCGAAGCCTGCCTCGGCCTGCACCCCGCCGTGCGCGAGGCGGTGGTCGTGGCGCGCGAGGATGTGCCGGGCGAGCCGCGCCTGGTGGCCTACGTGGTGCCCGGCCCGAGCCAAGAAGCCGACACGGCCACGCTGCGCCAGCACCTCCAGCAACGGCTGCCCGAGTACATGGTGCCCGCGGCCTTCGTGGTGATGGCCGCGCTGCCGCTCTCCGCCAACGGCAAGCTGGAGCGCCGGGCCCTGCCCGCGCCAACCGCCGCGATGGAGGCGACGCGCGTCTCCACCCCGCCACGGACCCGCACGGAGCAGCTGCTGTGCGGCCTCTTTGCGCGCGTGCTGCGGCTGGAGCGCGTGGGCCCGCACGACGACTTCTTCGCGCTCGGTGGCCACTCCCTGCTCGCCACACGCCTGGTGGCTCGCGTGCAGGAGACCTTCGGCGTGGAGCTGCCCCTGCGCGCCTTCTTCGACGCGCCCACGGTCGCGAAGCTCGCCGTCCTGGTGGACACACGGACTCCCGAGGAAGGCTCAACTCCGGCTCCTCGCCCCGTGCCGCGCGACGGCGCGCTGCCCCTGTCCTTCTCCCAGCAGCGCATGTGGTTCCTGGATCAGTGGCAGCCCGGCAGCCCGCTCTACAACATCCCCGCCGCGCTGGAGCTGGAGGGAGCGCTGGACGTGGGCCTGATGGAGCGGTGCTTCCAGGAGCTCGTCCGCCGCCACGAGCCGCTGCGCACGACGTTCCTCCAGGGCGAGCACGGCGGAGAGCAGCGCGTGCACGCGGAGGCCTCCGCGCCCCTCACCGTGGTGGACCTGGAGTCGCTGCCCGCGACCGAGCGCGAGCAGGAGGCGCGCAGGCTCGCCGTCGAAGAGGCGCACCGGCCCTTCGACCTCGCCCGTGGCCCCTTGATGCGCGTCACGCTGCTGCGCCTGGAGCCCCGGCGTCACGTGCTGCTCCTGACGCTGCACCACATCGTCTCCGATGGTTGGTCGCTGGAGGTGCTCCTGCGCGAGCTGGCCGTGCTGCACGACGCCTTCCTCCGCGACGAACCTTCACCGCTGCCGCCGCTGCCGGTGCAGTACGCGGACTACGCTGTGTGGCAGCGCTCCTGGCTCCAGGGTGATGTGCTCGACGCGCAGCTCGGCTGGTGGCGCCAGCAGCTGGACGGGATGCCCCGGGCGCTGGAGCTGCCCACGGATCGGCCGCGTCCCGCGCTCGTCACATCGAAGGGTGCGGTGGCCACCCGCCGGCTGCCGCGCGACCTGTCGGACGCGCTGCGAGCCTTCCACCGCCGCGAGGGCGTCACGCCCTTCACCACGTACCTGGCCGCGCTCCAGGCGCTGCTGTTCCGCTACTCTGGCCAGGACGACCTGGGCGTGGGCACGCCCGTGTCCGGCCGCGGGCGCCCGGAGCTGGAGGGGCTCATCGGCCTCTTCATCAACACGCTGGTGCTGCGTGCCCGCATCGACGGCGAACGTTCGTTCCGCGAGCTGCTCGCCCAGGCGCGTGAGGCGGTGCTGGGCGCCTTCTCCCATCAGGACGTGCCCTTCGAGCGACTGGTGGAGGTGCTCCAGCCGGAGCGCGACCTGAGCCGCACGCCGCTGTTCCAGGTGATGCTGGTCCACCAGCACGGCCTGGAGCTGGAGCGGGCCCTGCCGGGGCTGACGATGCGCCCGCTGCCCGTGGAGGGGCGCACCGCCAAGTTCGACCTCACCCTCTACGTCACCGACAGTGAGCAGGGCCAGCAGTTGGGACTGGAGTACAACGCCGACCTCTTCGAGCCGGACACCGCGGAGCGGCTGCTGGGGCACCTGGAGGTGCTGCTGCGCGACGTCACCGCCCACCCGGAGCGGCGCGTGGCGGAGCTGCCGCTGCTCACCGAAGCCGAGCGCCACCAGCACCTGGTGGAGTGGAACACCCCGCGCGAGGGCTTCGCGCGAGGCCCCACCCTGCACCAGCGCTTCGAGGCGCGGGTGGCCCTCACGCCGGACGCCCTCGCCGCCACCTGCGGCGAGCAGCACCTCACCTACCGGCAGCTGGACGCGCGCGCCAACCAGGTCGCGTGGCGCCTGCGCTCCTTCGGCGTGGGGCCGGAGACGCTCGTCGGGCTGTGCGTGGAGCGTTCGCTGGACATGGTGGTGGGCCTGCTCGCCATCCTCAAGGCAGGCGGCGCCTACGTCCCCATGGATCCGTCGTACCCCATGGATCGCCTGGCCTTCATGCTGGAGGACACCCGCGTCCCGGTGCTCGTCACCCAGACTTCTCTCCAGGGAGCGCTGCCGGCGCACGGCGCACACGTGGTGCTGCTGGACGACCGCGGCCTCGAAGCGGAGCCCGTCCACGCCCCCGACGCGGGAGTCGCCCCGGAGAACCTGGCGTACGTCATCTACACCTCCGGATCCACGGGCCGGCCCAAGGGCGTGCAGCTGGCGCACGAGCAGGTGGTGCGCCTGATGACCGCCACGGAGCCCTGGTACGGCTTCGGCGCACAGGACGTGTGGACGTTCTTCCACTCGTACGCGTTCGACTTCTCCGTCTGGGAGCTGTGGGGCGCGCTGCTGTACGGCGGGCGCGTGGTGGTGGTGCCCTACTGGGTGAGCCGCTCGCCGGAGAGCTTCCTGTCGCTGCTGCGCCGCGAGAGGGTGACGGTCCTCAATCAAACGCCCTCCGCCTTCCGCCAGCTGCTCCACGCGGACGCGACCTCCGACGAGCCCGGCGCGCTGTCCCTGCGCTACGTCATCTTCGGCGGCGAGGCCCTGGAGTTCGCCAGCCTGCGGCCCTGGTTCGCGCGGCACGGGGACGCGCGGCCCCGGCTGATCAACATGTACGGCATCACCGAGACGACGGTCCACGTCACCTACCGCGTGGTGCACACGGCCGACGCGGAAGGGGGCTCGGGCAGCATCGTGGGTGTGCCCATCCCGGACCTCCAGACCTTCGTCCTGGACTCGCGCCTCCAGCCCCAGCCCGTGGGCATCCCGGGCGAGCTGTACGTGGGAGGCCCGGGCCTGGCGCGCGGCTACCTCCACCGTCCGGAGCTGACAGCGGAGCGCTTCGTGCCGCACCCTTTCGCCACGCGCCCCGGAGAGCGCCTCTACCGGACGGGAGACCTGGCGCGCGTACGCGCCGACGGGCAGCTGGAGTACCTGGGCCGCTCGGACCTGCAGGTGAAGATCCGCGGCTTCCGCATCGAGCTGGGAGAAATTGAAACCGCGCTGGCCTTGCACCCCTCCGTGCGCGAAGCGGTGGTGGTGGCGCGCGAGGACGCGCCGGGCGGCAAGCGGCTGGTGGGCTACGTGACGCCCGCCGTGGGCCAGACGCCAGACATCGAAACGCTGCGCCAGCACCTTCAGCAGCGGCTGCCGGACTACATGGTGCCCGCAGCGCTCGTCGCGCTGGAGTCCCTGCCGCTCACGTCCAACGGCAAGGTGGACCGAAGGGCGCTGCCCGCGCCGGAGCTGGAGCGCTCGGTGGGGACGCCGTTCGTGGCGCCTCGGACAGAGGTGGAGCAGCGGCTGGCGGACATCTGGGCGAAGGTGCTTCGCCGGGAGAACGTGGGCCTGCACGACAACTTCTTCGCGCTGGGCGGAGACTCCATCGTCAGCCTGCAGATCATCGCCCGCGCGCACCGCGTGGGCCTGCGCCTCACGCCCCGGCAGCTCTTCCAGCACCCGACCATCGCGGAGCTTGCGCCGCTGGTGGTTCCGGCGGACGTGCCAACCGGGGAGCAGGGGCCGGTGGTGGGTCCGGTGCCGCTCACACCCATCCAGCGCTGGTTCGTGGAGCGCGAGCTGAAGGCACCGCAGCACAACAACCAGGCCATGGTGCTGGAGCTGCGCCAACCGATGGAGGTGCCGCTGCTGGAAGCGGCGCTGGGCCACCTGCTCGCGCACCACGACGCGCTCCGGCTGCGCCTCACCTGGACGGCGGAGGGCTGGCGGCAGACGTGCGCCGAGCCCGGCCCCGGCGGAGTGGTGGTGCGGCGGGTGGACGCGGCGCGCCTGGAGCAGGTCGCCGGGGAGTTGCAGCGCGGCCTTTCGCTGGAGGACGGCCCGCTGGTGGCGGCGGCGCTGGTGGACCCGTCGGAGGAGAAGTCTGGACGCCTGCTGCTCGTCATCCACCACCTGGCGGTGGACGGCGTCTCGTGGCGCACGATGCTGGAGGACCTGGCCACGGTGTACCGGCAGCTCCAGGAGGGGCGCGCGGTGTCACTGCCCCCCAAGAGCACGTCCTTCAAGGCGTGGGCGGAGCGGCTGGTGGCGCACGCCCATTCGCCAGCGGTGACGGCGGAGCTGCCCTTCTGGTTGGACGCATCCCGTTCGCGCGTGCGCCCGCTGCCCCGGGAGGGTGCCGGCGGCGACGCCACCTTCGCGTCGGCACGAGGCGTGACGGTGTCGCTGAGCGCGGAGGAGACGCGCCTGCTGTTGCAGGACGTGCCCGCCGCGTACCGGGCGCGCATCGACGACGTGCTGCTCGCGGCGCTGATGCAGGCGTTGGCGGCCTGGACGGGCCAGCCGCGCCAGTTGGTGGACCTGGAGGGCCACGGCCGCGAGGACCTCTTCGACGACGTGGACCTGTCGCGCACGGTGGGCTGGTTCACGGCGCTGTACCCCGCGCTGCTGGAGGTCCCCTCCGAGGCCAGTCCGGGAGACGCGGTGCGCGCCGTGCGCGAGGCGCTGGCGAAGGTACCGTCGCGCGGACTCGGCCACGGCCTGCTGCGCTACCTGCGCGAGGACGAAGCAGCGCGGCGGCTGCGCGCCCTGCCCGCGGCGGAGCTCAGCTTCAACTACCTGGGCCAGTTCGACACGGACTCGCGCGCCGAGGGCCCCTTCACCCTGGTGCGTGAGTCCGCGGGTCCGACCATTGGCGAGTCGGAGCGCCGGCCGCACGTGCTGGAGGCGGGCGGCTACGTGCTCTCCGGCCGGATGGACCTCTTCGTCAGCTACAGCGAAGCGCTCCACTCCCACGCCACCATCCAGGCGCTCGCCACCGCCTGGGGCGACGCCCTGCGGAGGATCATCGCCGGTCGCTTGGGCACGGACGCGGAACGGCGCACCCCCGCGGACTTCCCGCTGGCCCGCCTCGCCCCGAGCGCCCTGGAGCGCATCCTCCAGACGGCGCCGCTCGCGAGGGACATCTACCCGCTGTCGCCCATGCAGCAGGGCATGCTCTTCCACGCGCTGTTCGAGCCCCAGGTGGGCATGTACCTGGAGCAGCTCACCTGGACGTTCCACGCGCCGCTGGACCGCGACGCCTTCCACCGCGCCATGGACCGGCTGGTGGAGCGTCAGCCCCTGCTGCGCACCGCGCTCTTCTGGGAGGGACTGGCCGAGCCGCTCCAGGTGGTGAGCGCCCGCGCCCCGCTCCCGTGGCTGGAGTTGGATTGGCGCGACGCGTCCCCGGCGGAGCAGCAGCTCCGGCTGGAAGACTTCCTGGCCCGCGATCGCGCCCAGGGCTTCGACCTGTCCCGGCCTCCGCTGATGCGGCTGGCGCTCATCCGACTGGAGGAGAACGTCACGCGCATGGTGTGGACGTACCACCACGTGCTGCTGGACGGGTGGAGCCTGGGCCTGCTGTTCCAGGAGCTCTTCACCACCTACCAGGCGCTCCTGCGCGACGAGCCTCTTCCGGACCGGTCCAGCCCTCCCTTCCGCGATTACGTGGCATGGCTCCAGCGCCGGGACGACGCCGGCTCGGAGGCCTTCTGGCGCAAGTCGCTGCGAGGCTTCACGGAGCCCACGCCCCTGCCCCTCGCCCGGCCCGTGAGCGCGGACGCGGCGCCCCTGGCTCCCGGCGAGCGGGAGATCCATCTGAGCGCGGAGCGCACCCTGGAGCTCCAGGCGTTCGCCCGCGACCACCAGCTCACGCTCAACACGCTGGTGCAGGCGACGTGGGGCCTGGTGCTCGGCCGCTGCGCGGGCACGACCGACGCTGTCTTCGGCACCACTGTCTCCGGACGTCCGCCGGAGCTGACGGACGTGGAGTCCATGGTGGGCCTCTTCATCAACGCCCTGCCGGTGCGCGTGCGGATGGATCCGGACGTGCCGGTGCTGCGGTGGTTGAAGGAGCTGCAGGCATGGCAGGCGGAGATGCGCCAGCACGAGCACAGCCCGCTGGTGAAGGTGCAGGGCTGGAGCGAGCTGCCGCGCGGCTCGTCCCTCTTCGACAGCTTCCTCGTCTTCGAAAACTACCCGGTGGACACGTCCGTCATCGAGCGGGGCAGCGCCCTGGCGATCCGCGACATCAGCTTCCTGGAGCGCATCAACTATCCGCTCGCGGCGATGGTCATCCCCGACCGCCAGCTGCTCCTGCGACTGGGCTACGACCCGGCGCGCTTCAGCGCGGAAGCCATCGACCAGCTCCTGGCGCACTGGAGCACCGCGCTGGAGGCGGTGCTCGCCTCACCCGACCAGCCGCTGGGCGCGCTGTCGCTCTTCACGGAAGAGGCACGGCGCCAGGTGCTGGTGGAGTGGAATGCCAGCGACGTGGCCTTCCCCCAGGAGCGCCTCGTCCACCAGCTCTTCGAAGCGCAGGTGGCCCGCACTCCCGACGCTGCCGCTCTCGCCGCTGGCGACGACACCCTTTCGTTCCAGCAGCTCGACGCACGCGCCAACCAGCTCGCCTGGCATCTGCGCGCTTACGGCGTCGGTCCCGAGACCCGCGTCGCGCTCTGCCTCGAGCGCTCCTTCGATCTCGTCGTCTCCATGCTCGCCGTCCTCAAGGCCGGCGGCGCATGGGTGCCGCTGGATCCGACGCTTCCCTCAGACCGCCTCGCCTTCATGCTCGCCGACTCCGGCGCCCCCGTGGTCGTCACCCAGGATCATCTGGCGGATGAGCTGCCGGCGCACAGCGGGGTGCTGGTGTGCGTGGACGCGGATTGGAATCAGGTGGCCTCGTGCTCCACCCAGCCGCCTCCTCCACGCTCCCTGCCCGATTCGCTCGCCTACGTCATCTACACCTCTGGCTCCACCGGCAAGCCCAAGGGCACCCTCCTCACCCACCGCGGCCTCGCCAACACCGCCCTCGCCGCCGTCCGCGAACACCACTTCGACTCCTCCTCCCGCGTCCTCCAGTTCGCCTCCATCGGCTTCGATGCCTGCGTCTGCGAGGTCTTCTCTTCCCTCCTCGCAGGCGCCTGCCTCCACTTTGCTCCTCGCGAGCAGCTCCTCCCAGGGCCGCCCCTCCACTCCCTGCTCCGCGACCGCGCCATCTCCGCTGTCACCCTCACGCCTTCCGTCCTCGCTCAGCTCGACCCCACGGGCCTCGACTCCCTGCGCATCGTCATCTCCGCGGGTGAGGCGCTCCCGGCTGCCGTCGCCTCACGCTGGGTCCACCCCCAGCGCCTCCTGCTCAACGCCTACGGCCCCACTGAAGTGACTGTCTGCGCTTCCATTGAGTCGCAGCTCATTCCCTCTCAGCCCACCATCGGCGCTCCCTTCCCCAACGTCCGCCTCTTCGTCCTCGACGCCCTCCTTCGCCCCGTCCCCGTCGGCCTCCCCGGTGAGCTCTTCGTCTCCGGCCCTGGCGTTGCTCGCGGCTACCTCGGCCAGCCCTCCCTCACCGCGGAGAAGTTCATTCCCCATCCCTTCTCTCGCGAGCCGGGCGAGCGCCTCTACCGCACTGGCGACCGCGTCCGCTGGCTGCCCTCCGGCCGCCTCGAGTTCCTCGGCCGCCTCGACTCCCAGGTGAAGCTGCGCGGCTTCCGCATCGAGCCCTCCGAAGTCTCCTCCCTCCTTCGCGACTCCTCCTCCGTCCTGGACGCCTTCACCCTCCTTCGCGAGGACTCTCCCTCCCTCCTCCGCCTCGTCTCCTACGTCGTCTCTCGAGACGAGTCCCCCGACGAAGCCCCACTGCGCGCGATGCTCAAGGCGCGAGTGCCGGAGTACATGGTGCCGGCGGCGTTCGTGTTCCTGGACGCGCTGCCTCTCACCGCCAGCGGCAAGGTGGACACGCGCGCGCTGCCCGTCCCGGGCACTCCGCCCGCACGGGCGGCGCTCCAGGTCGCTCCTCGCGACACGGTGGAGGAGCTGCTCGCGACGCTGTGGGCGGAGCTGCTGGGCGTGGAGCGCGTGGGCATCCACGACGACTTCTTCGACCTGGGCGGCCACTCGCTACTCGCCACGCAACTGGTGGCGCGCCTGCGCGCCGTGTTCGACGTGGACGTGTCGCTTCAGGAGCTGTTCGACCGCACCACCGTGGCCCGCCTCGCGGATCGGCTCCGGGCCCCACGCAGCGGTTCACTCGCGAGGCCGCCCCCCATCACGCCCTCTACCGAGGACGGCGAAGTCCCCCTCTCGCACGCACAGGCCGCCTACTGGTCCCCGGAGCGAATGGGCGCGGGGAGCGTCTACAACCAGGTGCTCACCCCGCTGCGCCTGGACGGCTCCCTCGACGTGGAGGCCCTGAGGCGCGCGATTGAAGAGCTGGTGCGCCGCCACGAACCGCTGCGCACCACCTTCCCCAGCGTGGACGGTCAGCCCGTACAGCGCGTGGCCCCGCCCACGGAGTGGGAACTCCCCATGGAGGATCTCCGCCCCCTGCCCGAGGACACGCGCGAGCAGGCGCTGATGTCTCGGATGGAAGAAGAAGGCTGGCGCCCGTTCGACATGGAGCACGGGCCGCTGATGCGCACGCGCCTCTTCCGCGTCACGGACAGCCGCCACGTCCTCATGCTCGCCGTCCACCACGCACTCACCGACCAGGTGTCCGGCGGAGTGATGCTGCGAGAGCTGACTGCGCTCTACCCCGCCTTCCGCGACGAGCAGCCCTCGCCGCTGCCGGAGCTCACCGTGAGCTACCGCGACTACACCCGCTGGCAGCGCGAGTGGATGCGCGGCGAGGTGCTGGAGCACCACCGCAACTGGTGGAGCCGCCGCCTGGAGAAGCCTTTGCCGGCGTCGCTGCCCCTGGACCGCCCGCGCCCGGAGGCCGGCACCTTCCGCAAGGGACGCCACGGCTTCACGCTCCCGCCCGCGCTGTCCGCCCGGTTCCACACGCTGGCCCGGCGCGAGAGCGTCACCCCCTTCCTGCTGGGGCTGGCGGCCTTCAAGACGTTCCTCGCGCGGACGCTCCAGTGCGGCGACACGGTGGTGGGCATCGTGCACGCCAACCGCCCGCGCCCGGAGCTGGAGCCGCTGGTGGGCATGTTCGCCAGCTACCTGCTGCTGCGCACGGACCTGTCCGGCAACCCCTCCTTCCGAGAGGTCCTGCGGCGCGTGCGCGCCAGCTACCTGGAGTCCTCCGAGCACCAGGACCTGCCCCACGCGGAGCTGGTGTCGCTGCTGCGTCCAGGTGTCGTGGACCGCCGTCCGCTGAGCCCGCTCGGCTACGTCTTCCACGCCTCCGCCGCGCCAGCGGTCACCCTGGCCGGGCTGGAGATCCAACCGCTGGACGCGGACCTGGGCCTGCTGCTCAACGACTTGCAGTTGCTGCTGACGGACGGCCCGGAAGGACTCACGGGCCAACTGGAGTACCGCACGGAGCTCTTCGACGCGACGACGGTCGCGCGGATGGTGGACGCGCTCCAGGCGCTGTTGATGGAGGTGGTGGAGGAACCGGACCGGCCCCTGGGGTCGCTGGCCCCGCCCCCTTCGGACTCGAAGTCACGGGAGGTCGCATGAGCACGAGGACCCGGCTGTACCTGGAGGCGGAGCCGTTCCAGAGCGTCGCGGGCGCCATCAACGCCTGGATGGAGGAGGAGCTGCGAGCGCTCGGCCACGACGTCGAGCGCTTCAACCGCCACTACCCCAACACGGGGGACTCCGGCATCCCGGTGGCCAACGCGCGGCGCGTGCTGGCGCTGCACTCCCGGCCCGCCGCGGACCTGGCCGTCTACTGCGACATGGGCCTGGGCATCCGCGCGCCCAACAGGGAGCTGGCGCGGCGGACGTTCGTGTTCTTCCACGGCCTCCACGGCCAGCCCACGACGTGGCTGGGCAACCCGCTCATCGACCTGTACGGGGCGCTGTCGCCCTACATCCACGACACCCTCACGTCGCTGCTGCTGACCCCGGACTGGTCCGCTCGGCGGTGCCTGGATCCGCGCGGGGCCGCGAACGTAAGCACCCTCGTGCCGACGTTGCCGTGCCTGGAGGCCCCCGACGGCGAGGGGCGCCTCCCCGGCGTCGAGCTGCCCCGGACCGTGCAGGAGGCGCTGGACCGCGGCGAGGTGCTGGGCCACGCCATCCAGCCCGGCAAGGCGGACTGGCAGTCCGTCTGCGCCATCCTCCTGGGCCTGCGCGCGCAAGCCCGCGAGCACGGCCATCCTCCCGTGCGGCTGGTGGTGGCCGCCCAGGACTTCGCGCTGCTGCAACACGTGCTCCGCTTCGACTTCCCCTTCCAGGCGCACGCGCTCGCCCAGGCGCTTCAGGCCGCGGACGCGACGCTGGAGGATCTGCTGCTGCCCGTCCCGCACCTGAGCCAGCCCGCCCTCTTCCGCCTCGTGCGCGAGGCCCGCTTCGGGCTCTGCTACAACACCACCCCGGAGCCCTTCGGGATGTACGTGCTGGAGTCCGTGCTCAACGGCTGTCCCGTCTACACCAACGGCGCGGGCAACAACCGCCACGCGCTCCCGCCGGGCCACGGCATCCTCGTCCACGAGACCGAGGCGATGGCCGCTGGCGCCCCGGACGCCTACGCCTCCCTGGCGGCCCGCATCTTCCAGGACGTGCTCGCGCCAGCGCCCCTGCGTGAGGCCTGCCAGCGGGGCGCCGCGCTGATCCGCCGCACCTTCACCCGCGCCGCCTTCTCCTCCAGCGTCCGAGCCTGCATCGCCCGGCTGGAGTCGGACCCCGCGCGGCCGGACTGGGCGTTCGAGGACCTGGTCGTGCGGCTGAGCCCCACCGTGCGCCGGCTCGACGCGGCCAGCGGGCGCTTCCGCTCCGACTACCGCGATGATCGGCTGGGCGAGGAGGAACAGGCGCTGCTGCCGCGGGTGCTGGGCAACTCCGCGGGCGACGTCCTGCGCGG
Organism: Corallococcus sp. AB018; assembly: GCF_003986945.1. NCBI lineage: Bacteria > Pseudomonadati > Myxococcota > Myxococcia > Myxococcales > Myxococcaceae > Corallococcus > Corallococcus sp. AB018. The sequence continues at coordinate 55,811 of NZ_RAWR01000026.1, forward strand.
GGCCCCCCCGCTCGCGCCGCTGGAGGCGCTCTTCGACAAGGGCGTGCTGTCGCTCGCGACTCCGGAGTCAGCCCGCCCGCCAGGGTCCACGCCGGGCGCGTGGGCCTGGTACCCGCCGGACTCCGCCTTCCTGGAGCCCTCCCTCCTGCGCGACCCCGGCCCGCGTTAGCCGCCCCTTCTCCCAGGTGCAGGCATGTCCACCATCCTCTTCGTTCCCATGCCCGCGCGCGGGCACATCAACCCCACGTTCAAGATGGCCCGCGCGCTCCAGAAGCGCGGCCACCGGATCATCTACTGCAGCCTCCCTGACACGGAGGACTTCATCCGCGCGGAGGGCTTCGGCTTCGAGTGCCTCTTCGAGTCCCTCTACCCGAAGGGCTTCCAGGCCAGGAGCAATGCCCGGCTGGGCACGCTGAGCGGCCTGTCCAGGCTGGTGTTCCTGCGCGAGCTGGCCCGCAGGCAGACGCAGACGCTGGAGGCGATGCTCCAGGGCGAGTTCGACGCGATCGTCGAGCGGACGCGCCCGGACCTGGGCGTCATCGACATCCTGCAGCCGGAGCAGGCCCTCGTCCTCCACGGCCACCGGGTGCCGACCGTGGCGCTGAGCACGAGCATCCCCCTGCGCTGGGAGCCCCGGACGCCACCGACCAGCTCGGGGCTCATCCCCGACGAGCGGCTCCCCACGCTCGTCCGGAACACCGTGGACTGGGGACGCATCCTGATCGACACGAAGCTGGGCTCGCTGGGCAGTTGGGTGGGCATTGAGCCGGACTCGATGAAGTTCCGGCGCGCGCTGGCGCGCAAGCATGGCTACCCGGTGTCGAGCCTGGACTTCGGCGGCCGCGTCACCGGCGCGCACGAGCCCCTGCTCGTGCCCTGCCCGCGGGAGTTCGTGGAGTTCCGCGGCGCGAAGCCCTCCGCCGGCCTCCACTTCACGGGGCCCTGCATCGACCTGGAGCGGCAGGAGCCGGACTTCCCCTGGGAGCGGCTCGATGAGGAGCGTCCGCTGGTGGTGTGTTCGCTGGGGACGATGGTCAACCAGGCGGATCAGGCCCGCCGCTTCCACCAGTCCGTCGCCCAGGCGGCCCGCCAGCGCCCGGGCTGGCAGTTCGTGGTCGCCACCAACCAGTGGACGGAGGAGGTCCCAGGAGGAACGCCGGACAACCTCGTGTCCGTGAAGCACGTGCCCCAGCTGCGGATGCTGCGGCGCGCGACCGCGATGGTGACCCACGGCGGCTTCAACAGCATCAAGGAGTGCATCTACTTCGGCGTGCCCATGGTCGTGTTGCCGGTCCAGTGGGATCAACCCGGCATGGCGGCGCGGGTCGCGCACCACGGGCTGGGCGTGCGCACCCGCATCGACACGCTGACGCCGGACCTCCTCGTCCAGCAGTTGGAGGAGATCATCAGCGGGCCCTCGTACCGCGGCGCCCTGGAGCGGATGCAGGACTGCTTCCAGGCCGCCGAACAGGACCAGGCGCTGGCCGAGTCCCTCGAGCAGCACATGGTCCGGGCGTGAGCCCTTCTCCACCCGTTCCCTTCCAACCCTTCAATCCCTCTCCAGAAAGCCAGACATGGAAGACACCCAAAGCCCCTCCAGCTCCGGGAACAATCCCCCCCCGCGCCCCCCGGGTCTGCGTCAGGCGCTGAAACAACAGGCGCTGGAGCTGGCCGGCACGGCCCTCACGCAAGGGGCCCTCTTCACGGCCAGGCAGGTCACCCAGGCCATCCACCAGCGGCCGGACGCAAACAATACCTTCTTCGACCCCGCGGCGTTTCCCTTCACCAGCCGCATGGAGCGCAACTGGAAGGTCATCCGACAGGAATTGGACGCGGTGATGCGGGGAGTGGAGATCATCCCCAACTTCCAGGACCTGATGCCCGAGCAGCGCGAGCTGACCACGGATGACAGGTGGAAGACGTTCGTCTTCTACGGCTACGGGGTGAAGTTCGAGGACAACTGCCGCCGGTGTCCGGAAACGACGCGTCTGCTGGAGAGCATCCCGGGCATGACGAGCGCCATGTTCTCCATCCTCCGGGGCCGCAAGCACATCCCCCCGCACTCCGGGCACTACAAGGGCGTGCTGCGCTACCACCTGGGCCTGCTGGTCCCCGAGCCCGCGGACGCGTGTCACATCCGCGTGGGCGACAAGACGGCCTCCTGGCGCGAGGGGCAAAGCCTCATCTTCGACGACACCCACGAACACGAAGTGCGCAAGGAGAACGACGGGGACCGCGTGGTGCTCTTCGTGGACTTCCTGAGGCCGCTGCCGCCGGTGCTGTCCGGGCTCAACCGCACGGTGGTGAAGCTCATCAGCCTGTCGCCCTACATCACCCGGAGCGAGCAGAACTCACGGAAGTGGGAGGAGTACTTCGGCGAGGAGTTCGACCTCGTGCGCAATCCCCCGTCCGGCAAGCGCGCCTGAAGGCCCCAGGCAACATCAAATCAACTGGCGCGCCCGGAGCACCTGCTCCAGGCCCGCCATCTCCGAGGGCAGGTCGATGGGCTGCGCGGAGGCCTCGGTCGCGCTCCGGACGTCCTTGAGTCCGTTGCCCGTGATGACCACCAGCGCGGACTCGTCGCGACCCACGATTCCCTGCTCCACCGCGTGGGTCAGCCCCGCGACCGCGCAAGCGCCCGCGGGCTCGGCGAAGACCGCCGCGAGACGAGCCGTCCTCCGCATCGCCTCCAGGATGCTCGCGTCGTCCACCGCGAGCATGGCGCCTCGCGACTCGTGGATGGCGCGCAAGGCCTTGCGCCAGTTGCGCGGCTGTCCCACCGCGATGGAGTCCGCGAGCGTCCGGGCTTCCACCGGACGGATGGAGCCCTCTCGCCGGACGTACTCGTCCACCAGGGGCGCGCTCCCCTGCGCCTGAACGCCGAGCATGCGCGGCAGCCGGGAGAGGAAGCCCAATCGGTGCATCTCCCACAGCCCCTTCCAGGCTCCGGCCAGGGTGCAGCCGTCACCCACGGAGAAGACCACCCAGTCTGGCAATTCCTCTCCGAGCTGCTCCGCCATCTCCAGGCCCACGGTCTTCTTGCCTTCGATGAGATAGGGATTGACCGCGCAGTTGCGGTTGTACCAACCGAAGCGCGCGCAGGCGTCCTGGCAGACCGCGTAGGCGTCGTCATACGAGCCCTTCACGCGCAGGACGGTGCCTCCGAAGATGAGGACCTGCGCCACCTTGGGCTCGGGCGTGCGCTCCGGGACGAAGATGACGCTCTTCAAGCCCATGGCCGCGGAGAACCCCGCGAGCGAAGCAGCCGCGTTGCCGGCCGAGGCACAGGCGATGACGTCGCTCCCCTGCTCCCGGGCCTTGAGGACACCGACAGCGCTCGCGCGGTCCTTGAAGGAAGCCGTGGGGTTGCGGCCATCGTCCTTCACCTTCAACGCCCTCACGCCCACCGCGGCCGCCAGCCGAGGCACGTCGTAGATGGGCGTCATGCCGACGTGGGGATGCGGCAGCTCCCGGGTGCTGTCCACCGGGAGCAACTCCAGGTAGCGCCACAGGTTCCCTACGCGGGATCGCAGCGCCTCGCGGGTCAGCGTCCGCGCCACGGCGTCATAGTCATACTCGAGGTCCAGGATGCCCTCGATGCCGCAGCCAGGGCACGTGTAGACCCCTTGCGTGCCGTAGTGGCTGCCGCAGCGCACGCAGGTCGAGCGGACCAGATGTTCGAGCCCCATGGGTTCAGAACAGGTGCAGCACGAGGCCGCTGCGCAGCTTCGGCTCGAACCAGGTGGACTTGGGCGGCATGATCTCGCCCGCGTCCGCGATCGTCATGAGCTGATCCAGGCTCGTCGGAGGGAGCGAAAAGGCCACGCGCCACGCGCCCGAGTCCACCAGGCGCTCCAATTCCTCCGTACCCCGGATGCCGCCCACGAACTGGATGCGCTCGTCCTTGCGCGGATCACGGATGCCCAGGAGCGCGCCCAGCACGTTGTTCTGGAGGATGCTCACGTCCAGCTCCTCCGTCGGCGTGGCGCCGAACGAGCCGGGCCTGGCGGTGAGCTGATACCAGGCTCCCTCCAGATACATGCCGAACTGGTGCGCCCGGTCCTGGTTCTTCGCTTGCCCGCGCGTCACCTCGAACCGCTCGCCCAGCCGCGACAGGAAGGCCTCCGGCGTCATCCCGTTCAGATCCTTCACCACGCGGTTGTAGGCGAGGATGCGCATCTGGTCGTGCGGGAAGACCACCGCGAGGAAGCGGCTGTGTCCGCCGCTCTCACCGCGCTGGCTGCGCAACGAATGGACCCGTGAGGCCGCCGCCGAACGATGGTGTCCGTCCGCGATGTAGAGCATGGGTACTTCGTGGAACGCCGCCGTGAGCCGCGCGTTGAGACTCCCGTTCACCCTCCAGAAGGTGTGGCCAATGCCATCCTCGGTGGTGAAGTCATACTGGGGACTGGAGCGCATCCCCTCCTCCATCAGCGCGCCAATGGATGGCACGGCCCGATACGTGAGGAAGACCGGTTCGTCATTGCCCCCGAGCGTGTCGATGTGCCGGGTGCGATCGTCCTCCTTGTCCGGGCGCGTGAGCTCATGCTTGCGGATGAGGCCCTGGTCGTACTCGTCGACCCTGGCCAGGGCGACGACGCCCGTCTGCACGTGCGCGCCCATGCGCTGCCGGTACAGGTAGAAGCACGGCTCGTCGTCCTGCCGCAGCCAGCCCTCGGCGAAGAAGCGCTCCAGGTTGCGCCGGCCCTGCACATACACGGGCTCGGAGTGCTCGTCCGTGCCCGGCGGCAGACCAATCTCCGGCCGCGAGACATGGAAGAAGCTGCGCGGGTTGCCATCGGCGTAGGCGCGCGCTTCCGCGGTGCTCACCACGTCGTAGGGGGGCGTGCACAGCGTCTGTCCCAGCGCCTCGGCGGGACGGACCCCACGGAACGGCTGAAGGTCGGCCACGGATGTCGCTCCTGGTTGTAGGCCTGCTTTGTAAGCTGGCAAAGAATACCAGGCAACCCCTAAGCCATCCGGGGTAAATCTTTGCCTAGGGAGGTAGCATCCACCGCTGCCCTGCAGGAGGGCAGGAGGAGCGGTGGATGAGCCGAAGCGGCAACCACCTCAAAGTGACGGTGCCACAGCGCCGAG
>NZ_RAWR01000270.1:0-12263 GCF_003986945.1 Corallococcus sp. AB018
CTTGAAGCGCGGAGTCGGGTCCTTTGCGACGCGGCGCCTGCCCCCCTGCTCGGCAGAGGCGCAGGAGGCTCCTTCTTCTGAAGTCATCTCTCTTCTACGGGACCCAGCGGATTGCTTATTCCGCGCAACCCTCCTGTCGGACAGGTTTGGCGCGCCCGAGGCGGGAGCCGGCGGTGTTTTCGTCCTGGAGGGGTGGAGGCTTAAAACCCCGGGAGGGCCTCCCGCGTTGATGGGGGACCGCCCTGGAGGCGCTGCATGCCGGTCCACCCATCCAGCTCCTCGGAGCCTTCGAGCAGCTTCCTCACGGACGTGTCCCGGTTCCTGGGGGCGTTCCGCTGGGCGTTCATGCCGCTGGGCCTGCTCGCGCTGGTCGCGGTGGGCGTGCACGCGGCGGCGGACACGCTGGATGACCGGCTGCTCACGGCTGTGGACCGGTTGGACTCCGCGTTCGATGGGTGGGTGGGCCAGTTCCCCGCGCTCGCTTCCATGGTGGATTGGGTGTCGCTGGAGACGCGCACCCGGCTGGCTCGGGGCCTGGCTTTGGCCTGGGAGCTGGCGGCGGACCTGCTTCTGGCGCTACCGGCGCTGGGCTATCGCGAGACCGAGGCGGCCCGGCCCGTGGAGCCCTGGCGTCCGGTGACGGCGTCCGCTTCGGAGGCTTCGTCGTGGAAGGCGCTGCTGCGGCGCTGTCTGCGGCGGCCCACTCCGATGCGGTGGGTGCGGCCGCTGGCCACCGCGGGCGTGGTGCTCGCGGGGGCGTGCACGGTGGCCCGCCTCGTCCAGGGCACGGTGTACCTGTCGTGGCGGCCACTGTTCGGCGACGTCGCCTCGGACTGGGCGGCCCGGGGGCTGGCGGTGGCGGCGCTGCTCGGGGTGAGCGTGTCGCTGGGCTGGCGTGCGGTGCTGCGCAACCTCCAGCACGCGGACGCGGCGTGTGAGGCGGTGGGCTCGCGGCGGGCGTGGACTCGCGGGCTCTTGGGCTGCCTCATGGTGGCGCCCCTGGGATTGGCGGCGGCTTGGGACGCGGCACCGGTGCTGTCCTTCCTTCGCTGAGGCCCTGACGCATGTTCGCTCGACGCGCCCGGGGACTCTTGGACTTCACCTTCGCGCTGCTCTGCGTCTGGTGCGCGTACCACCACACGCCCGCGGGCGCGCTCTTGCGTCGCGCTGGCGCCTGGGCCTTCAACACGCGCACCACGGCCCGGCCGCTGCTCGCGTACTACGACGGCGTGAGCGGGACGGCCGTGCCCGTGCCGGACGCGCTGCCCGCCGCGCTGCTCACTCGCGTGCCCACGAGCGCGGAGGCGCTGGCGTGGGGGACGCACGCGGCGCTGAAGGCCCTGGAGCCGAAGGCCCGCGAGCCCTCGCTCGCGCTGGCTCGTGAGCTGGGCATCGCTCCGGAGACGCTGGTGGATCCAGCGAAGGGACCGGCGGCGACGCGGCGGATGCTGGACGCGCTCGCCACGGACTTCCCGTCGGAGGAGGCGCGGGTGACGGCGGTGTTCGCCGGGCGGGTGCCCGCGCGCTTCGCGCTGGAGCGGGTGGACGCGGAGGGTGGGGCGCTCCGCCTGGAGCGGCTGGCGAAGCAGCTGCCCCCCGGTTTCGAGGGCTCCTCCGTGGGCGCCGCTCAGGCGCTGGCGCTGTCCACGGCGCTGATGCTCGGGTGGCCGGTGTCGGAGAGCGCCCCGGTGACGAGCCCCTTCGGCTACCGCGTCCACCCCACGCTGCGCACGCGCCGGATGCACACGGGAGTGGACCTGGCGGTGCGCTCGGGCACGACGGTGACGGCGGTGGCCGCGGGCGTGGTGCGCCGCGCGAGCGAGGACTCCGTCAACGGCCGCGTGCTGGTGCTGGACCACGGGCGGGGTGTGACGACGGCGTACTGTCACAACTCGGAGCTGCTGGTGAAGGCGGGCACGCGGGTGGAGAAGGGGCAGGCCATCGCGCTGTCGGGCAGCACCGGCCGGTCCACCGGGCCACACCTGCACTACCAGCTGGAGCTGGCCGCTCGGCCGGTGGACCCGTTCGGGTTCCGCACCGCGCTGCGCATGGCGGACGGCGCGACCGAGCTGTGACAGGCCGGCCACACGACCCGTGACGTCGCCGCCAGGAAGTAGAGGGGGGCCGGGGTGCGTGTTACGGCGGAGGGCATGGACCCCTCGCTGACCGTCCCCGTGCGCCGGGTGCGCTCGCATCCGGACCCGCTGCCCCTGCCGCGCCATGAGACGGAGCTGGCCGCCGGGCTGGACCTTCGGGCGGACATCGATGGCGAGCGGGTGCTCCAGCCCTTGGAGCGGATGGCCGTCCCCACCGGGCTGGCCTTCGCGCTGCCTCCGGGCTTCGAGGGCCAGGTGCGACCCCGCTCGGGGCTGGCGCTCCGGCACGGGGTGACGTGCCTCAACTCCCCCGGGACGGTGGACGCGGACTACCGGGGGGAGGTGCAGGTGCTGCTCGTGAACCTGTCCAACACCCCCTTCACCCTGCGTCGGGGCGACCGGGTGGCCCAACTGGTGGTGGCCCCCGTGACGGCCACGACCCTGCGGGAGGTGGAGGTGCTGGAGGTGACTTCCCGGGGGGACGGAGGTTTCGGGTCCACCGGCCGCTAGGGCCCGGCGCGCAACGTCGTTCCTCAACGGCCTCGGAGCGGGCAGAATGGAGCCCCCCGGTCGTCCACCGGGGGGGTCGCCCCCCCGCGGCCCCGTTCCGGAGTTTCACTGCTTTGCTCTGCTACCGCTGCGGCAGCCATGTCCCTGATACGAGTGAAACCTGCGCCACGTGTGGCCAGAAGTTCGACGCGGCCGCGCGTCAGGCAGCGGGGGCGGCGCGCAAGCGAGGCACGGAAGGCGCGCCGTACAAGCCGGGCGACGTCGTCGCTGACCGTTACGCCATCCAGGAAGTCGTAGGGGCGGGGCCTCTGGGCTTCGTCTTCCGCGCGCAGGACCAGGCCATTGACGTGGAGGTGGCGCTGAAGGTCATCCAGCCCCGGCTGGTGCAGCAGCCGGAGGAGCGCACGCAGTTCGCGCTGTCCATGCGGGTGGGCAAGAAGCTCAACCACCCCAACCTGGTGCGCGTGTACGAGGAGGGCGTGGACGGGGACCGGCCCTTCTTCACCATGCAACTGCTGGAAGGGCTCTCGCTGCGCCGGATGATGGAGCAGCGCGCGGCGAAGGGGCAGCTGTTCACGCTGAAGGAAGTGGAGCCGCTGCTGGCGCAGATGGCGGCGGCGCTGGACGGGGCGCACCGCTTCGGGCCGCACTCGGACGTGAAGCCGGAGAACGTCTTCGTCCTGCCGGACCTGTTGAAGGTATCGGACTACGGGCTGGGGCTCGCGGTGCCGCACCTGCCCTTCGTGCAGGCGCAGAAGGGGCACCGGGCGGCGGCGTACATCGCCCCCGAGTACGTGAATGGCGCGGAGCTGGACACGCGCATGGACGTGTACTCGTTGGGCGTGTTGATGGGGGAGATGGTGACGGGCCTCCTGCCGGAGGACGGCGGAGTTCCCGAGGTGTCGGTGCGGCATCCGGACCTGCCGCCCGCGTTCGAGTCCCTCTACCGGCGCGCGCTCAACGTGAACCCGCTGGCCCGTCCGAAGTCGGGCGGTGATCTGCACGCGGAGTTCGCGGCGCTGGTGCATCGGCACCCGGCCGCGGCGTCGAGGCAGCGCGCGATGCCCGCGTCGGGCGCACTGCCGCCGTCCGCGGTGGCCGCGCGCGCGGCGAACAAGCCGCTGCCGCCGGTGCCCACGGGCATGATGCCGGTGGCGAGCGCGCCCACGCCGGCCGCGCCCATCCCGGCGGTGGACGACTCGCCTCCGCCGGATGCGACGCAGCCGCTGGACGCGGCGACGCTGGCGGCCATCCTGGGCTCGAACGCGCAGGCGCTGGACTACATCACGGGGCCGGAAGCGCGCTCCGTGTCCGACGCGGCGACGCAGCAGGAGATGCGCGCGGTGGCGCCGGCGGGCCGCAAGGGTGCGGAGGCGGCGGCGCAGGACCCTCGGCTCCTGGGGCAGGCCCCCGACGGGGCGACGCAGCAGGAGGTCCGTGCGGCTTCGCGCCCGGCGGATGAACCGCGCGCGGCTCCGGCCAAGGCCGCCGAGCCGGTGATGCGCATCTTCGCGAAGGCGGAGGAGCCGTCGTTCCCGGCGGATCCTCGCGGCGCCCGCTCCGCGGAGGGCGCGTCCGAGGCGCGGTCCGCTGCCCGTGGAGGCGGTGAGTCCTCTTCCAGCGACGGGCGCTCCAATGGTCGGGGTGAAGCCGCCGTGGGCGAGGGGCGCTCCGGTCGCGGTGAAGCCTCTTCGGGAGACCTTCGCTCCAACGGTCGGGGTGAAGCGTCCAGCGACGGGCGCTCCGGTCGCGGTGAAGCCTCGTCCGGCGATGGACGCTCGGGGCGCGGCGAATCGTCCAGTGACGGGCGCTCCGGTCGCGGCGAGTCCTCCTCGGGCAACCTCGGGTCCAACGGTCGCGGTGAAGCTGCATCGGGTGAGGGCCGCTCCAACGGCCGTGGCGAGGCCGCCGCTGGCGACGCGCGCTCCAATGGTCGCGGTGAATCCGCCCTGAGTGACGAGCGCTCCGGTCGCGGTGAGTCCTCGTCGGGCGGCGGACGCTCCGGTCGCGGCGGTGATGCGTCCTCCGACAGCCGGTCCAGCAATCGCAACGCGGATGCATCCGCCACGGAGTCACGGTCCGGCCGTAACTCCGACGACGACGAACCCTCGGAGTCCCGTTCCTCCAGCCGCGGTGGCCGCAACCCTCGGGCCTCGGGCGCGGTGTCGTCGGTGAACTCGCGCGGCTCGGACCCCTCGGGTCCCCGCGCCCCGCGAGCCTCGGCGGCCCAGGGCGCGGTCCGCGCTTCTGGCGTTCACGGCGAGAACTCCACGGGCGGCCGCTCGCGCAAGGGCGAACCCCCGCCGGAAGTGTCGGGTGTCCGCTCCTCGGCGCGCCGGCTGCCGCCTTCCACCTCTGGCCTGCACACGCTTCCCACGACGCGGGCCACGCAGGCGAAGCCGGTCCGCTCCGGCCCCAGTTCGATGGTGTGGATGATCATCCTCGCGGTGGCCGGCATCGCGCTGGGCGCGGGCGGTGGCTACCTCTACCTGCGCCTGCGCCAGGCCCAGGCCGCGAAGAACAGCCCCACGCCCGCCACGCCCGGGACCGCCGCCGCGGGGGACGGCATCCTGGCCACGGGCTCCTGTCCGGCTGGCATGCGCCTGGTGAGCGGCGGCAGCTTCAAGATGGGCTCGTCCCCGGAGGACCTGCAGGCGTCCGGCTCCTCCGACGAAATGCCCATGGCCAGCGTCACGGTGAACTCGTTCTGCGTCGACGAATACGAGTTTCCCAACCAGGCCGGCCGCAAGCCCCGCGTCTCCGCGACGTGGCTCGACGCGAAGGCCGCCTGCGAAGGACTCGGCAAGCGGCTGTGCTCGGAGGAGGAGTGGGAGAAGGCCTGCAAGGGCCCTGGCAACGCGCGCTTCTCCACCGGCGAAGAGCAGGTCCAGACGGCCTGCAACACCGGCACGACGGATGCGACCGCGACGCACACCCTGGCGCAGTCCGGAGCCCAACATGCCTGCCACTCCGGCTACGGCGTGGCGGACCTCTCCGGCAACGTCGCCGAGTGGACCGCCTCCAAGTCCCCCAACTCCAACCCCAACTCCGAGGAGCTGCTCATCAAGGGCGGCGCCTTCGACACGGCCGGCGACACTGCCCGCTGCTCCGCGCGCCGCCGGAGTGCTCCGACGTTGAAGGCCGCGAACGTGGGCTTCCGCTGCTGCCAAGACGCGCCGTGATGACGACGCTCCGGAGGCTCGCGCTCCTCACGCTCCTCCTGCCCGTCGTCGCCCTCGCGCAGGCGTCATCGCGCAGTCCTGTCCGGCCTCGCGTGGTGGCCGTGAAGTCCTCGAGCCTGGCGCCGTACGCCTCCTTCCTCGCCGGCTTCACGTCCGAGGTCCGCGCGGACGTCACCGAGCTGACCCTGGAGGAAAGCCCCACGGAGGCCGCGCGCGTCTTCAAGTCGCTGGCCGCGCAGAAGCCCGCGCTGGTGCTCGCCCTGGGGCCGCTGGCCGCCAACGCCGCGCGCCGCTCGCTGGGCGAGGACGTGCCCGTGCTCTTCGCCATGGTGCCGTACCACGAGAAGTACGGCCTGGAGGCTTCCAACGTCACCGGCATCGCGCTCACCAGTGACTTCGGGCCGGAGCTGGCCGCGCTCAAGGCCGTGGCTCCCGGCGCGAAGCGCGTGGGCATCCTGCATGACCCGCGCTCCTCGGCGGGCGCGGTGGCGCAGGCCCGCTCCGCTGGCGCTGGCCTGGGGCTCACCATCGTCCCGCTGGCCGTGGAGGCGCAGGAGCGCGTGGGCGAGGTGCTGGAGGGCGCGGCAGGGAAGGTGGACGGCCTCTTGATGGTTGCGGACAAGACCGTGGGCAACGCTTCCGTCGTCCAGGCGCTCATCGCCTTCAGTGCCTCTCGCAAGGTGCCGTTGGTGGCGCTCACGGCCAGTCAGGTGAAGGAGGGCGCGACGCTGGCCCTCTCGCCGGCCCCGCTGGCGCTCGGTCAGCAGGCGGGGAGGCTGGCGAATCGCATCATCCTCGAGAAGGTCGATCCCGGCGCGCTGGCGGTGGCGCGGCCCGAAGGCCTGGACCTCTCGTTCAACGTCACCGCCGCGAAGAAGTCAGGTCCGTCCTGTGACGTCGCGCTGGAAGTGCTCCGGTTCGCGGCGCGCCGGGACTTTGCCGTGAAGGTCTACGAGTGATTCCACGCTACAGCCGTCCCGAAATGGCCTCCCTCTGGTCCGACGTCGCCCGCTACCGCCGCTGGCGCGACGTGGAGCTCGCCGCGCTGGAGGGCATGGTCGCGCAAGGCCTCGCTCCCAAGGATGCGCTGGCGGACTGCCTCGCCCGCGCCGGTGACTTCACCGAAGCGGACGCCGCGCGCATCGAGGAGATTGAGCGCACCACCAAGCACGACGTCATCGCCTTCCTCACCTTCGTGGAGGAGCGCGTGGGCCCCAGCGCCCGCTGGCTGCACCTGGGCATGACGTCGTCGGACGTGCTGGACACGTCGCTGGGCCTCACCCTGCGCGACTCCGTGGACCTGCTCCTGAAGGGCATGGACCGCGTGATGGCCGCGGTGGAGAAGCGCGCCTTCGAGCACAAGCACACGCTGCAGATGGGCCGCAGCCACGGCATCCACGCGGAGCCCATCACCTTCGGGCACAAGCTGGCCATCTGGTACGACGAGCTGCGGCGGGGCCGCACGCGCCTTCAGCACGCGCGAGACACCATCGCCGTGGGCAAGATTTCCGGCGCGGTGGGCACGTTCGCGCACCTGCCGCCGTCCGTGGAGGAGCACGTCTGCCAGAAGCTGGGCCTCACGCCCGCGCCCGCCTCCAGCCAGGTGGTGCAGCGCGACCGGCACGCGGAGTTCTTCACCGCCATCGCCCTCGTCGGCGCGAGCCTGGAGAAGTTCGCCGTGGAAATCCGCCACCTCCAGCGCACGGAGGTGCGCGAGGCGGAGGAGCCCTTCACGGCGGGACAGAAGGGCTCTAGCGCCATGCCGCACAAGCGCAACCCCATCCTGTCGGAGAACCTCACGGGCCTGGCGCGCCTGCTGCGCGGCTACGCGGTGAGCGCCATGGAGGACGTGGCGCTGTGGCATGAGCGGGACATCTCGCACTCGTCGGTGGAGCGCGTGATTGGTCCGGACGCCACCGTCCTGCTGGACTTCATGCTCCACCGCTTCGCGGGCTTGGTGGAGAACATGCGCGTCTACCCGGAGCAGATGAAGAAGAACCTGGACCTGCTGGGCGGCGTGGTGAACTCGCAGCGCCTGCTGCTGGAGCTCGCGCGCAAGGGCATGGACCGGCAGGCCGCGTACGTCGTCGTCCAGCGCAACGCGATGAGGATGTTCGAGGAGGGCGTGGACTTCCGGCAGGCCCTGCTGAACGACGCGGACCTGCTCAAGATGATGACGCCCGAGGAGGTCTCCGACTGCTTCTCCCCGGGCTACCACACGCGCCAGATGGACGCGGTGTTCCAGCGCGTCTTCGGCCGCGCCAGCTGAAGCGCCGCGCGGCTTGGGGCGAGGGGGCTAGAGATAGCCCTTCGCCCGCAGGTGCTCTTCGATGCGCGCGTGCACGTCCCCGGGCGTCAGCACCAGGGACGTGCCGGTGATGCGCTCGTAGGCGGCCACGTACTTGGTGGCCAGGTCCACGCGCACGTCGTCCGGGATGGCGGGCAGCGCGCCGTGGCCGGAGAAGTTCCGCTCACGGATGAGCCACTGGCGGATGTTCTCCTTGTCCAACATCTTCTGGTCCTCGCCCTTGGCGAAGCGGGCCTCGTACTCGTCCGCCACCCAGTAGCGGCTGGAGTCCGGGGTGTGCATCTCGTCGATGACGTAGAGCTCGTCGCCCACCTTCCCGAACTCGTACTTCGTATCCACCAGGATGAGGCCGCGCGTGCGCGCCCACTTCTGGCCCTCCTGGAACAGGCCCCGGGCGGCCTCCGTGATGCGGGCCCAGTCGCGCGGCGTGGCCAGCCCGCGCGCAAGAATCTCCGCCTCGGAGATGGGCTCGTCGTGCTTGCCGTACTCGGCCTTGGTGGACGGCGTGAGGATGGGCGCTTCGAACGCGCTGTCCTTGCGCAGGCCTTCCGCGAAGGGCACGCCGTAGGCGGTGTGCGTGCCCTTCTCGTAGTCACGCCACAGGCTGCCCGTGAGGTAGCCGCGCACCACCACCTCCACGGAGTAGGGCTGGCAGGCTCGCGCCACGGTGACGTTCGCGTCGGGCACGTCCAGCACGTGGTTGGGGACGATGTGCTTCGTGCGGTCGAACCAGAAGGCCGCCAGGCGGTTGAGCACCTCGCCCTTGAAGGGGATGGTGGTGAGCACGTGGTCGAACGCGGAGAGGCGGTCGCTCGTCACGAGGATGAGCGTGTCGCCCTTGCGGTACGTGTCGCGAACCTTGCCCTTGTAGGGCGTGCCGAGCGACGGCAGGTCCGTCTGGCGAAGCGTGTGGGTGAGTTGCGCGTGGAGGGCGGAGGTGTTCACGTCGGAGGCGCCTCGCGGCCCCGGCCACTGACCGCCGGGAAGGGGCGGGAGCGGGGCCAGCTCATGAGGCGCGCGACTCTACTGGAGGCCCGCCGTCATGGAAGCAGGACCGTAGGCCGTTGCCAGGTAGAGGAACGCCGGGTTGATGCGCAGGATGCCGTCCACGTAGGCGACCGCGTACGGCGCGCCCGCGGCCCGGTCCACCCGCACCGCGCCCTCCGGCTGGATGCCCCAGAGTGCCAGCAGCGTGCGCGCCACCAGCTCCGCGGCCTCGCGCTCCGACAGGCCCTGCAGGCTCTCCCGCCGGTCCTCCGGCCAACGGTCGCCCGTCCGCGCGTCGAAGACGAACTGGAGGCCGCTGCCCGCGTCCGGCGGCTGGAGCAGGTCCGCGCGGGGCTCGAAGCCCGGCGCCGCGACGAACTCGTTGCCCTGGATGATGGGGAAGAGCGCCACGCCCTGCGCGGACTGCCCGGCCTGCTGCTCCGACTGGCGCGCGATGTCCCGGAAGAGCTCCAGGCGGACGGACGGGGACTCGAACTCCACCACCTCTGGCGAGCTGCTCAGCGCCTGCCGCGCCGTGAGCGAGGAGCGCACGGGCGCACCCGTGCCATCACACGCGGTGGTGAGCAGGGACAGCGACAGGAGCAGGCCAGGGACCCAGCGACGCATCAACGGGAATATACCGATCACGCCGACGCACCACCAGCTAAACTCCGGTGCATGCGACCAGGTGCGGAGCTGACTGTCGTCCTTCATCAGACCCGTTCACCCGACAACCTCGGTGCTGTCTGCCGGGTCATGGCGAACTTCGGTTTCGAACGTCTCATCCTCTCGGAGCCCGTGGTCCAGGACTTCAGCCTGGCGGAGCGGATGGCCGTGAAGAGCGGCCACATCCTTTCGGGCATGCGCGTCGCACCCACCCTGGCGGAGGCCCTGGAGGACTGTGTGTACGTGGTGGGCACCACGTCGCGCACCCAGGTGGTGAAGCGCGCTCCCCTGACGCCGGAGGACGCGGCGCGGCGGCTGGCGGAGGAGAGCACTCGGGGGCGGGTGGCGCTCCTGTTCGGCGGGGAGCAGCGCGGGCTGTCCGACGAGGACCTCACCCACTGCCAGGACCTGCTCGTCATCCCCACGTCGGACGTGCAGCCGTCCATGAACCTGGCGCAGTCCTCCGCGGTGCTGCTGTACCTCTGCCACCGGCAGGGGCTCACGTCCGCGCCCGTGCTGCCTCAGGAGGAGGAGGCCGGTGCTCGGCTGGGGACGCTCAACGCGCTGAGCGGGCGCATGCGCGCGGCGATGCTGGCGGCGGACTTCCTCAACCCGGAGGCGCCGCAGCACGTGCTGCACGAACTGGAGCGGACGTTGATGCGTGCGCGGTTGACCCAGCGAGAGGCGGAGCTTTGGCTCAACGCCTTCAAGCATCTGGGCCGCGCGGTGGCGCCGGGGACTCCCCGCGAGTGAGGCGGGGGGCCGGCGCCACGCGAACAGCCGGGGCGACTTAGGCCGCCGCTTCCTTCTTGTAGGTCTCGGCGAAGTGCTTCTCGCACAGACCGGCCTTGGGGCCGACCTTGGCGCGGCACTCCGGCTTGGAGCACACGCGGTAGCGCGTGTGGGGCAGCTCGCCCTGGCGCCACTTCTTGAAGTGGAAGAAGCAGTAGCTCTTGGCGCGGTAGGGGCGCTTGCAGCCCTCCACGGTGCACGCCTTCTTGCCGTTGCCCTTGGCGGTGCGCGGCCAATGGGTGGGCTTCGTCGTCTGGGTGGCCTCGGCCATGGTACGGACTCTCCTGCGAATCGATGCTTGGAAGACCCGTGACGCCACCTGGGGGTGGATCCGCCACGATGTGAAGGCGGACGGTGTATCGCCGGGTTTCGCGGAACGCAAGGAGCCTGGAGACCCGCCAGGGCCCTGGAGGCCCCATCCGTCAGGGGGCGGCCAGGCCGTCCTCGGCCTTGGGAATGCCTCCGGACCGTCCGGATTGGGTGCGCGGCACCGGGGAGAGCAGCTCCTCCAGCACGGAGCGGGCTCCGGCTGCGCGCTCGCCTGGCGTGCCACCCGAGGCCAGCGTGGACGGCGCCGACTCCACCAGGGGCAGGTCCTCCAGCTTCACCTTCAGTGTCACGGGGCGGCCCAGCCGGCGCAGCTGCAGCCGGATGTGCTGGCCCACGCCGCGCGCGGCCACCTGCCAGCGCAGCGTGTGCGCCCGCGCCACGGACAGCCGGTCCATGTTCAGGATGACGTCCCCGGTGCGCAGGCCCGCGCGGGCGGCGGGGCCGTCCTCCACCACGTCCGTCACCACCACGCCCCGGCCTCGCGGGTTCAGGTTGAACGCCTGCGCCACCTCCGGGGAGAAGTCCTGCACGCTGATGCCCATCCACCCCCGGCGCATGCGCCCGTGGGCCTTGAGCTGCGGAATCACCGTCTTCGCGATGTCGATGGGGATGGCGAACCCGATGCCCTGCCCGGACACGTTGACGGCGTTGGCCACCGCCACCACGTCGCCGTGCAGGTCGAGCACCGGCCCGCCGGAGTTGCCCGGGTTGATGGAGGCGTCCATCTGCAGGTAGTCGAAGTCGCCGTCGCGGCCGTTGGGCGTCACGTCCGTGCGGCCGACGTAGCTCACCACGCCCACCGTCACGGAGTGCGCCAGGCCGAACGGGTTGCCGATGACGACCACCCAGTCCGCGATGCCCACGTGGGACGCGGACGCGAGCTTCAGCACCGGCAGCTTCCGGGGCGCGTCCACCTTGAGGAGCGCGCAGTCCGTGCGCTCGTCCTCGCCCACCACCGTGGCGGGGAACTCCTCCACGTAGCCGTTGGCGCTGCGGATGGAGATGGTGACCTCCGAGGCCCCGTCCACCACGTGCGCGCTGGTGAGGATGTAACCGTCCGGATGGATGATGAACCCGGAGCCGATGCCGCGCTGGGGCTCCTCGCCCGGAGCCACCTCCGCGAGGTCCTGGCGCGTGGTGATGGACACCACGGCCGGCATCGCCTTGCGGGCCACGTCACTGATGTTGGAGTGCTGCCGGGAGACGGCGCGGTTCTGCGCCTCCAGCCACAACCTTCCGGGGGGGCGTGCCGCGGCGCTGCCTGCTGTCCCCAGCGCGCACGCCAGCACCGCCACCCTGATGCCGCCCCCGAACCGCGACCAACCCATGGGCCCCGCCTTCCCACCACCGTCCAACCCAATGCCCCGGCGCAAGCTAGGCACGGGGTGGGGC
>NZ_RAWR01000271.1:0-12185 GCF_003986945.1 Corallococcus sp. AB018
GGGGCGAGACGGCCTCCAGGAGACCAGGCGGGCGTCCCCAGGAAGCGGGTGCCCCCGGGCGGGCAGGCTGGGTATAAGGCCCGTCCAATGGCCGTCCGCTTCGAACTCCTGAATACCGACCCCACCGGCGCCCGCACGGGCATCCTCCACACCCGCAAGGGGTCCTTCCCCACGCCGATGTTCATGCCGGTGGCCACCCACGCCGGCTTCCGCCACCTCGCCATGGAGGAGGTGAAGGAGACGGGGGCCAAGGTCCTCCTCGCCAACACCTACCACCTGATGCTCCGGCCCGGCCCGGAGGTGTTCGAGCGCTTCGGCGGCATCCACCCCTTCATGGGCTGGGACGGCGCCGTGCTGACGGACTCGGGCGGGTTTCAAATCTTCTCCCTGCCGGAGGACCGGCTCATCACGGAGAAGGGCGCGCACTTCCGCAGCTTCTACGACAACAGCCGCCGGCTCCTCAGCCCCGAGTCCAGCATCGCCATGCAGCAGGCGATCAACTCGGAGATCATGATGGTGCTGGACGTGTGCATCGACTCGCGCACGGACGAGGCCGGCACCCGCGAGGCCATGGAGCGCACCCACCGCTGGGCCGTGCGCAGCCTCGCCGCGAAGGAGTCGAAGCCCACGGGCCAGGCGCTGTTCGGCATCGTCCAGGGCGGCGTCCACCCGGCCTTGCGCGATGAGAGCGCCGCGTTCCTCACCCAGCTGCCCTTCGACGGGTTCGCCATCGGCGGTCTGGCCGTGGGCGAGACGAAGGTGGAGCGCGACACGATGACCGAGCGCGCCACCGCGTCCCTGCCGCAGGACAAGCCTCGCTACCTGATGGGCGTGGGCACGCCCACGGACCTGCTGGAGGCGGTGCTGCGCGGCGTGGACATGTTCGACTGCATCATCCCCACCAAGATGGCGCAGCAGGGCTACGCGTACACGTTCCAGGGGCTGGTGCGCATCACCCGCACCGTGTACCAGTTGGATGACGGGCCGCTCGACCCCGAGTGCGACTGCTATGTGTGCAAGCGCTACACGCGCGGCTACCTGCAGCACCTGATGCGCGGCAAGCACCACCTGGGCTCGCGCTTCCTGTCCGTGCACAACGTGCGGCACTACCAGCGGCTGATGGAGCGCGTGCGCGAGGGCATCCTGCGCAACGGCTACGCGCAGACGTACCGCGAATTGAAGGCCGCCATCGCCACGCCCAAGGACCTCAAGGACGAGGCCCTGGCCAGCGCCGCGACGTTGAAGGACGTGGGCTGAAGTCCGGGCGGGTGGCCCTCCGCCCGCCCTCCGGCCGGGTTGTGATGGGCCGCACGCGGGCGGCGGTGCGGCGGGACGTGGCGGGTTAGCCTGCGGTGCTACCTGCCGCATGGACCCGCGCGTCGCCACCCTCCTGAGTCACGTCCGCTCGAGCGCGGAGAACCGGCCCGGCGTGTACCGGTTCTTCGGTCCCGCCGGGGAGCTGCTCTACGTGGGCAAGTCCGTGCGGGTGCGCACGCGGCTCCTGTCGTACTTCCGCGCGGACGAGGGCGAGAAGGCCTGGGAGATCGTCGCCCAGGCGCACCAGGTGGAGTGGGAGTACACGGCCAGCGAGTTCGCGGCGCTGCTCCATGAGTTCCGGCTGATCAAGAGCCACCGGCCCCTCTACAACGTGGAGCACAAGCGCGACCGCGCGCACTGCTTCCTCCAGCTCACTCGCGAGGCCGTGCCCCGGCTGCGCGTGGTGGGCCAACCCGGTGGCGGTGGGCGTGCGGAGTACTTCGGGCCCTTCCACGGCCGGCACACCATGGCGGACGTGGTGCGCGCGGTGAACGACCTGCTGGAGCTGCGCGACTGTCCGTCCGAGACGCCCATGCGGCTGGCGGATCAGATCCAACTCTTCCCCCTGAAGGACGACCCTCGGTGCATGCGCGGGCAGACGGCGCGGTGCCTGTCGCCGTGCGCGGGCGAGTGCACGACGGCGGAGTACCTGGCGCAGGTCGCGCTGGCTCGCGCGTTCCTCAACGGCGAGTCGGACCGGCCGCTGGTCATCCTGCGCGAGCGCATGGCGATGGCGGCGCGGCGGCTCCAGTTCGAATACGCGGCGGAGCTGAGAGATCGCGCGGAGCGGCTGGAGAACGTGCAGGCGTGGATCGTCGAGCTGGGACGCACGCTGCGGCGGCTGTCGCTGGTCTACACGGTGCGCGGGCACGGCGGTGAGGACCGCACGTATGTGCTGCGGCGGGGGCGGATCCGCGCGGAGGTGCCCACGCCCCGGACGCCGGAGGAGCAGGCGGCGCTGGACGCACGCGTGCGGGACATCTTCGACGTGCCGGAGCCAGAGGCGATTGGCCTCCGCGCTCAGGAGGCCCAGG
The DNA here is from genome assembly GCF_003986945.1 of Corallococcus sp. AB018. NCBI lineage: Bacteria > Pseudomonadati > Myxococcota > Myxococcia > Myxococcales > Myxococcaceae > Corallococcus > Corallococcus sp. AB018. Next base: position 2,352 of record NZ_RAWR01000271.1, read on the forward strand.
AGGTGATGCTCGTCGCGAAGTGGTTCCGCCTGCACCCGGCGGAGCTGGATGCGACGGTGCCTGCCCCCGCGCGGGCCGGGAGCGACGAGCCCTTCGAGGAGGCCGCGGAGGCGCGGGCCGCGCTCGCGCGCACGCTGGAGCGCACCGTGGAGGGACCGGACGAACCGGAGCCCGACGTCGCCTCCGAGTCTGCGGGGTGATGACGCCGGACATCACCCATCCAACGGCTGTCATCAGCGGCGCGGGCCTGCGCTGACGAGGACAGGCCCACGGGCCTTGGAAACACAGGGGTTTGGCGTTCACCCCAGGAAGCACGAGCGCTGGCACACGCCATGCTCATGGGACAGGCATCCCCGCTGTTTCCACGAGGCCCTGTCCCATGGCGATCTCCTCTCTCTCTCGTCCGTCCTCCAGCCCGTGCGCGAAGGTGTCCCCCGAAGCCGCGCAGGCCCCGAGGAATGTCGTGGTGAAGGTCGTCAACGCCGACGGCTCTCCCGTGAAGACGGTGGACTCCGCGAAGCAGCCCCAGGAGTTCGCCAAGCTGCTGAAGGAGCTGGGTCTGACGAAGGAGTCCCTGCTGAAGGGCGAGGGCGCGAAGGCCCAGGGCCCGAAGCCCACTGGCTCGCAGAGCTTCCAGCAGAACTGGCAGCGAGACAGCTTCGAGCCTTCCAAGGCCCAGGCCCAGAAGCCCCAGCCTGCTCCGGCCCCGACTCCCGCTCCTGCACAGGCGCAGGGTGCGAAGGGCCCGTCCTCCGGCAAGAGCGCGGATCAGGTGGCCCAGGACATCGCGAAGGAGGCCACGTCCTGGAAGTACGACTACTCGGGCGGCAAGACGTGGGATGCCGCCATGAAGAACTCCAGCAACTTCGACGCGTCCAAGTCCGGCGTCTGCGTGGACATGGCCATCGAGGCCGAGCAGCGCTTCGAGCAGGCCGGCGTGGACGCGCGCGTCGTCTTCGGCAATACGGACCGGGGCGCCCACGCGTGGGTGGAGTTCAAGGACGACAAGGGCCAGTTCCAGGCCTTCGACCCTACCGCCGCGGCCTGCACCAAGAAGTCCGACGACGCCATCACCCCGTATGACAGCGGCGCCTACCAGTACCAGGGCGTCACCGAGACCCACCAGGCCGTGGGCTGAGGTCTCCCGCCTCAGTTCGGGTCTTGCTCGATTCCGGGCCGCAATGACAGTCCGGGCTACCGGAGGTTCCGGATGACGCGACAGGGATTGCCGGCGGCGAAGACATACGGAGGAATGTCCCGCGTCACCACGCTGCCCGCGCCAATGGTGGTTCCCTCGCCGATGGTGACGCCCGGGCAGATGATGGATCCGCCACCAATCCACACCTTCGAACCGATGGTGACGGCGCGGCCCAGCTCCGGGCCCTTGATGCGCTCATCCGGGTCCAGCGGATGCGTGGCCGCGTACACCTGCACGCCCGGGCCGAAGGACACGTCGTCCCCAATCGTCACCGTGTTGCAGTCCAGGATGACGCACTGGAAGTTCATGAAGACGCGCTCGCCCAGCCGGATGTGCTCGCCGTAGTCGCAGAGGAACGGCGGTTCGATCCACGTTCCGGCGCCCACCTTGCCCAGCAACTCGGCGAGCAGGCTTTCACGCAGCGGCAGCTCGTCCTCGGTGGACTGGTTGTAGGCGCGCAGGATCTTGCGGGCGCGGCCCCGCTCGGCGACCAGCTGCGGGTCGACGGCGCTGTACAGCTCGCCCGCGAGCATCTTCTCTTTCTCCGTTCGTGCCATGCCCGGAAGGGTACTCATCCATTGCCCGGATGGTGAACAGCCCGTGTGGTGGCGGGTGACACTGGACGGCCCGGACAGCGAGGATGCCAGCCATGAGGATTGAGCGGGTCGAGGAGACGCTGGAGCGCATCCGTCGCGAGGTGGAGCGGACGCCGGATGGCGTGCTGGCCTTCGATGGGGATGGCACGCTGTGGAGCGGGGACGTGGGGGACGACCTGTTCATGGCCCTGCTGGATCACGGCGGCGTGCGCCCCGAGGCCCGCGTGGCGCTGGAGCAGCTGGGGGCCCGTCATGGCGTGGAGTCGCATCCGGACGCGGTGACGCTGGCGCATGCGCTGTTCAAGGCGTTCGAGGCCGGGCGGCTGCCGGAGAAGGACACCTACGAGATGATGGCGTGGATCTTCGCCGGCTGGCACGCGGAGGAGATGCGCGGCTTCGCGCTCGACGTGGTGGCCCGGCGGGGCGTGGCCGGTCGCGTCCATCCAGAAGCCCGCCGCGTGGTGGAGTGGGCGCGGGGGCAGGGCGTGGACTGCTACGTGGTCAGCGCATCGCCGCGCGCGGTGGTGGAGGCCGCGGTGCGCGAGGTGGGCATCACGCCTGACTTCGTGGTGGCGTGCACGCCGAAGGAGGAGGGCGGACGGCTGCTGACGTCTGTCTTCGAGCCCGTGCCCTACGGCCCCGGCAAGGTGAACAGCCTGCGGCTGAGGACGAACCGGCCGCTCTACGCAGCCTTCGGCGACAACGTGTTCGACCTGGAGCTGCTCGCGGCCTCCCGCGTCCCGGTGGCCATCCGGCCCAAGGCGCGGCTGCGCGACCGCGCGGCGGAGCTGCCCGCGCTGGTGCAGCTGCACCCCGAAGAGGCCTGACGCAACACGGGCGTGGAGGAGGCCTCCACGCCCGTCTTACTGAAACATCCATGCGCCGCTTCGTGGGTGACCACGAAGCGGCGTCACGTTGACGTGGTCAGCTCCCCGTGACGGGGACGAACTCCACGCGGCGGTTCGCGCTGCGGCCTTCCGGCGTCTCGTTGGACACGCGCGGACGGTCGGGGCCGAAGCCCTTCGCCTCCAGCCGCGAGCCCGCGATGCCCTTCTGGATGAGGTACGCGCGCACGCGGTTCGCGCGCTGCTGGCTCAGCGTGCGGTTGGCCTCCTCCGGACCGCTGTTGTCCGTGTGGCCTTCAATCCGGACGTTCAGCTTCGGGTTCGCCTTCAGGTAGGCCGCGATGTCATCCAGCTGCCGCTGCTCGTTCTCCTGGAACTCCGACTGGTTCACCGGGAACTGGACGATGTGCTCCAGCGGCGACGTCGTCTCCGCGGGCTTCTCCTCGGGCTGGGGCTTGGGCTCCTCGGGCTTGGGCTGTTCCTTCGTGGGGCAGCCACGCTCGGACGCGGGACCGGCCTCGTTCGGGCAGGCATCGTCCTTGTCGGGTACGCCGTCGCCATCCGTGTCCTTCACGGGGCAGCCACGCTCGGACGCGGGACCGGCCTCGTTCGGGCAGGCATCGTCCTTGTCCGGCACGCCGTCGCCGTCCGTGTCCTTCACCGGGCAGCCGCGCTCGGACGAGGGACCGGCCTCGTTCGGGCATTGGTCCTCGCGGTCCACCACGCCGTCGCCGTCCGAGTCCTTGTCCGGGCAGCCGTTGTTCTCCACGGAGCCGGCCTCCAGCGGGCAGCGGTCGTCCTTGTTGGCCACGCCGTCGCCGTCGTCGTCCTCGTTCGGGCACTGCTCCGGCGTGTGGCTGCGGCCGGTGCGGCACCGGTCCACGGGCTCGGGCTCGTTCGCGTACGCGATGCCCGCGGCCAGCCGGAACGACGGCGTGCCCGGGATGTCCGTGAAGCCGTGCCCGCCAATCGCGAAGGCCTCGAAGCCCGCGCCCACCGGCAGACGCACACCGCCCAAGAGCTCCAGCGCCAGGTCCGACTCCACGAGCGACTCGGCGGCCTGCAGCGCGATTTCGGCGCGCAGCCCCTTGCCGCGCGTGGCCACCACCACGCCCTGCTCCAGCTCCGTGCCCACGTCGCGGCCCGGCTCCACTTCACGTGAGCGGATCCGGATGCCCGCGTTGGCGCCCAGCACCACGGGGCCCACCTCGCGGCTGACGGACACGCGGGGCGCGAACTGGAAGCCGGCCCAGCCCGCCTGACGGCCGAACGCGTCCGCAGTGCCTCCCGGAATCCCGATGTCCAGGCCCAGGCCCAGGAACACCGGCGCGCCTTCCTCGCGCCGCAGCAGCTCGTAGCGCACGCCCAGCTCCGGCGTGCCCAGGCCGAACGAGTCCGGCTCGCTCACGCCCACCAGCTGCTCCGCGCCGTGGCCGCCCTGCGCGATGATGACGGGCAGCTTCGCGGAGAACTCCAACCGGTCCACCGGCGACCACGCGCCGGCCAGCCAGCCCGCGGTGCGGTAGTGGAGGATGGAGCGCTCCAGTCCGTCACTGCCCTGGAGCAGGAGGATGCCGCGCTCGTAGTTGACCATGAGGAGCAGGCGGTAGCCGCCCTCGGGGAGCACGCGGCCGGTGTCCACCAGCATCGAGTCCGTCGCCGCCGGCGTGAAGCGCAGGCGCTCCAGGTCCAGCGGCCTCAGCGGGCTCGTGGTGGTCTGCCCGAACGCGGCGGGGGTGACGGCGGTGGCCAGCAGCGCGGCCAGCGCCCAGCTCTGAGCCTTCGTACGCAAGGGGAGGTCCATTCGAGAAAAGAGGGAGCGCATGTCTCAGTTCCCCCGGGCCGGGTTCTGACGGCGACGCGACGAGCCCCAGGCCGCCAGGGCGGCGAGGAGCGCCAGCGCGGACGTGGTGCCACCGGTGCTGTTACAGCCACCGCCAGCGATCTCCACGACCTGCGCCTGGACCCGGACCTGGAACGTGCACTGCGCGGTGTTGCCCGCCGCATCCGTCGCGGTGACGGTGACCTGCGTGGCTCCAGCCGGGAACTCACTGCCCGACGCGGGCGAGGACGTCACGGTCGGACTGGCCGTCACCGCGTCCGTGGCCGTGGGCGTGAACGTCACCTGCGTGTTCGGCGCCACGGTGATGTCCGCGGGGCAGGTGAGGGTGGGCGCCGTGGTGTCCTGCACCGTCACCTGGAACGTACAGGTGAGGCCGGTGGAGGTCGCGGTGACCGTCGTGGTGCCAATCGGGAACAGCGCGCCCGACGGCTGCGAGTAGCTCACCGGGAGCCCTCCCGCCGGCTCCAGCACGGCGGGGTCGTAGGTCACGAGCGCGCCGTCTGGATCCGTCGCCTCCACGGTGAGGTTCGCGGGGCAGGTGAGGGTGGGGGGCACCGCGTCGTCCGTCACGTTGAGGGTCACGGTCGCGATGTTGCTGTCGTCGGCGCAGTCACGGACCCGGTAGGTGAAGCTGTCGGTGCCCACGAAGCCGGGGTTGGGGGTGTACTCGAGCGTCCCCTGCGCGCTGGTGCCCAGCGTGCCGTGCTGCGGCTGGGTGACCGCGGTCCAGCTCAACACCTGGCCGGGGTCCGGATCCGTGCCGCTCAGGGCGATCGCCGTGACCGTGTCCTTCGGAACGACGACCGTCTGGTCCGCCGCCGTCGGAGGACGGTTGGCGACGACGGTCACCATCCGCCCGCCGGAGATGGCATTGGCGAAGGCAGTCAGCCCGTAGGTGCCCACCGGCACGTCCGCGGGGACGGTCACCGTCGCGCGCGTGGCCGAGGTGTTGCTGGAGGGAAGCGTCCAGAGACGCCCGCCTTCCGCGGCGCGGAACCGCACCAGGGGGAAGTCGGTGGGGGAGTCCGAGTAGCTGCCGCTGCTGCCTCCGGAGATGCCCCGGAACAGCATGCCCTCCAGGACGGTGGGGCAGGCCGCGACGAGGGTCACCGGATTCGTCACCGTGGGCCGCCACGCGGGCTGGGCGCCGTTCTCGTTGAACAGCTCCGCGTCGGGCGCGCCCACGCCTCCCACGAGGAGGGCCTCGCCTGAAGGCAGGGCGGTGGAGATCAGCCCTCCGCGTGTGGTGGGGTCCGCGACGGTCGTGAAGATGCGCAGCTGGGGATCGAAGATCTCCGCGGTGTCGACGTACGCGCCCAGGTCGGTCAGGCCGCCCGCGATCAGGACCTTGCCGGAGGGCAGCAATGTGGCGGTGTGGTGATAGCGCGACTGCGAGAGCGAGCCCACCGGAGTCCAGGTGTTCGTGGCGGGGTCGTACAGCTCCGCGGACGTGAGGTACGTGAGGCCCACGAGTCCTCCCGCCGCCAGCACCTGGCCCGAGGGCAGCAGCGTCAGCGTCAGCTCGTCCCGGATACCATTGAGGCTCGCCGCGGGGGCCCAGGTGTTCGTGACGGGGTCGTAGAGCTCCGCCGAAGCCGTCTCCACGCCGGTGTTGTCATGGCCGCCAGCGACGAGCACCCTGCCGTCGTGGAGCAGCACCGCGCCATGGCTTGCACGCGCGACAGTGGGAGGCGCCGCCGCGCTCCAGGTGTTGGCGTCGGGCGAGTAGATCTCCGCGGAGGCGAGCACCGCGGCGTTGCGCTGGCCACCGGACACGAACACCCGGCCATCCGGAAGGAGCGTGGCGGAGTGGAGGTGCCTCGTGCCGAGGAGGTCGGCGGTGGGCAGCCAGGTTCCGGTGGTGGAGTCGTAGCGTTGGGCGGAGGCCGTCGAGACGCCCGCGTTGCGGCCACCGGCGACCAGCACCTGGCCGGAGCGCAGGACGGTCGCGGTCGCGCGCTCGCGGGGCACGGCGAGCGCGGGCGCGGCGCTCCAGCTGTTGCTCGCGCGGTCATACACCTCCACCGCCGCCGAGGAGCTGACGCCACGGCCTCCCGCGACGAGCACCTGGCCACCAGGCAGCAGCGCCACCATGGGATCCGTCCGGGGCGTGCCCATGGCGCCGGCCGGGGACCACTGGCTCGCGGCGGGGTCGTAGACCTCCGTCTGCGCGAAGAACGTCAGGCCGGGGAGCTGGGCGAACCCGCCCGTGACGAACACCTTGCCCGAGGGCAGCAGCGTCGCGGTGTGGTTTTCGCGGGCGGTGTTCATCGTGCCCGCGGCGGTCCAGGTGCCGGTGGCGGGGTCGTAGATCTCCGATTCGATCTGCGCCGCCCTGGACGTGTTGGAACCGCCGGTGACGAGGACGCGGCCATTGGGCAGCAACGTGGCCATGTGGCTGGCGCGCGGGAACGCGAGGTTGCCGGTCGCGGTCCAGGTGTTGGCGGCCGGGTCGTAGAGCTCCGACTGGGCCGTGACACCGCTCGCGGTGAAGCCACCCGCGACGAGCACGCGGCCGTCGGGAAGCAGCGTGCTGGTGGAGTAGTGGCGGGCCACCAGCGGGGGCGCGGCGGCGGACCAGGTGCCGCTGGCCGGATCGTAGAGGTCGGCTCCGGGCACCTCTCCGCTGCCGCTGAAGCCGCTCACCGCGAGCACCCGCCCGTCACGCAGCCGCGTCGACATGTGCGCGCCGCGGCCCGCGGTCATGGCGCCCGTGGCGGTGAAGGTGTTGGTCGCGGGGTCGTAGAGCTCCGCGGTCGTGAGCCGGACGCCGCCACCGCCGGTGCCGCCCGCGATGAGGACCTGTCCCGTGGCCAGCAGCGTGGCCGTGGGGAGGGCGCGGGTCGTGGACATGTTGCCCGTGGCGGCCCAGGTGTTGGCGATGGGATCATAGAGGCGTCCCCCCTGCGAGCCATCGGTCAGCACCAGCACCCGGCCCGTGGGCAGGAGCACGGCCAGGGTGACGTTGCCCGTGAGGCTGGAGGGGCCCGCGGAGGCCCAGGTGCTGGTGGCGGGATCGTAGGTCTCCGCCGTGCCCACGAATCCGGACGAGTTGACGCCGTTGACGACGAGCAGCTTCCCGTTGGGGAGCAGGACGGCCGCGTGTTGCCCGCGTGCCGTCGCCATGGACGGGGTGGCGTACCAGGCCGGTGCCGTCGCGAGACGGGCGTGCGTGGTGCGGATGCCCTCGGATGCCGCCGGGCGCTCGTTCCCGCCGCAGGAAAGAAGGCCCAGGCTCGCGGCGAACAACAGGAGCCTGCTCCAGACAGCGCGTTGTGACCGCATCGATGAAACCCCGATCCGCGAGGGCTGGCGCGACCACGACCGTCGGCCTGCCGCTCGACGTGAACACTCCGGGTTGCGGATTATCAGTGCGCCGGGTGCTGGGGCAATGCGTGAAAAAATCCGGCGCGGTCATCCGCCGCGTGGGTCGTAGATTTTCTCGGGAGGGGCCTCCAGGAAGCGGCGCCACCAGAGACGGGCCTCCTCGTCGGTGTAGCCGTCCCAGGTGTTGACGTGGGGGAAGGGCAGGAGCCAGGGTTCCAGGAACCGGGCCAGTTCGCGATACGCCGGCAGTGTCTCACCCCACTTCGTATTCCCCGCGAGCGGCACGGGGCCCAGGCCGATCAAGGCACGGCCTCCGGTGAGCTCCTGGACGGAGGTATCCGGGTGACTCAGGTGCGAGAGGAGCGCCTGGATGCCGCCAACGGTTTCGAGGAGGGGAGGGCCCAGGAAGTTCATCCAGTGGATGCCGTCAACTCCTTCTCCCATGCCCCACGTACTCTCCCGTGGAACATCCCAGCCAGGATGCTGGATTAATTGATCCCTCAGGAGGGGAAGGAGTTTCGACCTCCCACGGGTGAACGAGAGCGACAGTCCCGCATGGCCCGTGCTGAAGGGAAGGAGCTCCGCCAGCGACTGCGCCAGGTCGCGCGCCTTTTCAGGTCCCTGCTCCTCCAGGTACTGCATGGGGACCTTCACGCTCAGAACGCTGTACTCAGAAGAGGGTTCTCGCCAGGGAAGCCGTGAGCGGAAGCTGAATTCGTAGCCACTGGGATCCGACTCTCCGCCAATGAGATGAACCCATGTGTCGAAGCCCCGCTTGGTCAGCGTGCGGAACCAGATGGAGTCTTGCTCCATGTCATTCAAGGGCTCAAAACGAGGCTTCGCGACATGGCGCCGCGCTTCCTCCCAGAACTCAGGTGTGAGTGGGAAGGCCGCCTCACTGATGTCGGGGTCATAACCCGTGGTCAGTTTCTCAGGCGCATGCCCAATGGCGTTGAGAAACAGGTCCAGTGACTGTCTCGCGTATGGGGCAAGTGGTCCGTGGTCATGCGGTAGATAGAACACGATGCGCAGGACGAGTTGGACCCGGGGGAGGGTCGTGGCGAAGTGTTCAGAGAGCGTGTAGCTACTCACGGATGATCCCGAACTGAGGTGTGATGATGGCGGGATTGCATTGCCCATCAAGGCTTGCATACCGAGTCATCTGATCCCTTGTTTCTGGAACCGAAGGACGACGTCAGGCTTCATGATGTCCTGTTGTCCCCCCTTGCCCGTGCGGATCACATATCTCGGCTCGATCGAAACGTTGTTGGGGAAGTGCCGGAGGATTTCGCGCTGCACACATGCGAAGGCGACGTCATGCTTCAACCTTCCAAGTTCGGCCTGCCGTCGGATGGGATCGCCGTTCTTGTCATGGCCGACCACGCGCAAGCACTCCTTGTCGTCCGGGTATTTCCCCTGGCCGTACTCACGCTCATTGACGATGAAGTCCGCATCCTTCGCGCACTCCACCAACAGGTGCTCGATGCGGGCCACGTCCGCCGCCTCCAGTAGCTTCATCGTAGCGCTCGCTGTGGCCGCTGCCCTCACGGCCTTGTCCATCCAAGGCAGGAACGCCTCATCCCCCGGCTGCGTGTAACAGGTGGGATTGCGCAGACATGCACTGGTCGCGGAGTCGGATGTCTGCGCGTACTGCCTTGGACCCGAAGCGCAAGACAAGCAGAGCAGGGCCACCAGTCCGCCCAGAAGGCGCCCATCAATCATCGTCTTCACCCACGTCGTGCGCCGCCGCGTTGAACAAGCCGAAGCCCCCGGCCTCCTCACTGGAGATGTCTGCCCGGCGCAGGGCAGGGGAGTGCTGCGTCTGTCCCACCGCCATCCACCGTGGCGCGGCCAGCAGCACGCCGTCCTTCGGCAGCTCCGGCAGCAGGTGCTCCAAATCCCCGAGGATGAACTCCGCGTGCCCCACATCCTCCGGCTCAGGCAGCCCCACCGGCGGATGCCACGGCCCTCCGTCCAGGTGCCCGAAGGGGAAGCTCCCCGTGCCGCTCGCGCCCCCGTACCCCC
>NZ_RAWR01000272.1:0-12171 GCF_003986945.1 Corallococcus sp. AB018
CACCAGCACCCCCGCCCGCCCCCCGTCCAGGGCCTCCGAGGGGCCCGAGGGGCAGTCCGTGCTGACGATGGGGCAGCCCAGCGCGAGCGCCTCCAGCAGCACCATGGGCAGGCCCTCGAAGCGCGAGGACAGGGCGAACGCCGTGGCCCGCCGCATCAGCGCGTGCGGGTTGTCCGCGTAGCCAGGCATGAACACGGAGTCCCCCACGCCCAGTTCCGCGATCAGCGCCTTGAGCTCCGCCTCCAGCGAGCCCACTCCCAGGATGAGCAGGTTCGTGTCCGTCCCGGCCGCCTTCATCCGGGCGTGCGCGCGGATGAGCATGTCGAAGGACTTCTGGGGCTCCAGCCGTCCCACCGCGATGACCACCGGCTTCTTGAACACCGGAACGGCCCACGCGGGCAGGGGAGCGTCCGCCGCGGCACGGATGCGGGCCGCGTCGACGAAGTTGGGGATGACCTCCATCCGCTCGCGGTCCACGTTCACCAGCTCCGCGAACGCCTTCGCGGAGTCGTAGCCACACGCCACGATGCGGTCCATGCCCGGGTAGAGCACCTTCAAACCCCAGAGCTGACGCTTCGGCTGCTCGCGGTGGAAGGCGCCCCAGTCGAAGTGCACCATCCCCAACACCGGCTTGCCCAGGAGGGCTCCCGCCATCCGCGCCAGCAGGGCCGCCCTGCCCTCCTGCCCGGAGACGATGATGTCCGCCTTGCGCGCTTCCTGGAAAAGCCGCCAGAGCATCCGCGGCAGCTCCCAGCGCCGGTAGGCCTCCACGCCCACGCCCCAGGAGATGGGCACGTCCGCGGGGATGCGCCCACGCGTGTCCGGCGGCGGCGGCCCATGGTGGAAGAACAGCGAGGGATCGAACCGCTCCCGGTCCAGACCCGCCAACACGTTGCACACGGAGCGCTCGATGCCCCCCGTCCCCATGAAGACGAGCGTGAACAAGACGCGCCGCCGCCCAGGGGCCGGAACCGCCATCTCTTGCCGCGCCTGCAGTTCCAATGTCTGGGATTCCCGGTAAGAAACGATTTTCTGACCTCCTGCCCGGCGAACGCGAGTCCGGCGAGCCCACCCCTGGAGCTGAGGGTTGATCATTAGCCCACGCACCTTGCGATAGGTAGCGAAGGTCATCCGGCGCCGCCACCCAGGAGACAGTTGAACGCCGTTCGTCCGGTGGATCTCCCGGGGGCGCCCACGCCATTTCGTGACAGCGGCCATCACCGGCCCGCTGATACATCGTTGAAACACCCGGAGGGCGTCCTGCCGGGCGAGTTCCACCACTGACGCGTCAAGAGGCGCCGGACGCGTCAGGGGACGGGGTTCACCGCTTGGGGACTCAACGAGCCCGGGGGCCTGCCAGGAACGGGATTCCGGGTATAGGCTCACAATTCATCCTCGTGAAAAAACCCATCCACCTCCAGCCCGCCCGTTTCATCGCGCTCGCCCTCGTGGGCGTGCTCGCGGTGGCGGCCTTCATCGCGTACCGCAGCGTCCGCACCGCACACGCGGTACTGCACCCCGCGCGCCAACCGTTGAAGCCGGTGGCGGAGGGCGCGCTCGCGGAGCGCACGGACGTGGTGTTGCACACGCGGGATGGCCTGACGCTGCGTGGATGGTACGTGCCGTCGCGCAACCACGCGGCGGTGGTGGTGATGCACGGCTTCGCGGAGAACCGCACGCAGATGCTCTTCGAGGCGGAGGTGCTCTCACGCGCGGGCTACGGCGTGTTGCTCTTCGACTCGCGCGGCCACGGCGAGAGCGAGGGCGACCTGGTGACCTGGGGCGACCACGAGCGCCAGGACCTGCGCGCGGCGGTGGACTTCGTCTCGCACCGCGACGACGTGGATCCATCCCGCCTGGGCGTGCTGGGCTTCTCCATGGGCGGCACCACCGCGATGCTGGAGGCCCTCGATGACGAACGCCTCAAGGCGGTGGCCGCCGCGGGCGCCTACCCGTCGCTGGAGGCGGACACGCGCTACAGCTACGGCAAGTGGGGGCCGCTGAGCGTCCAGCCGGTGCTCTGGACCCTGCGCCTGTCCGGCGTGGACGTGGACGCGGTGGACCCCATGAAGCGCCTGTGTGATTTGAAGGGCCGGCCGCTGCTGCTGATCAACGGCGACGTCGACGAGTACGCGCCTGCGTTCCTCCAGGACGCGCTCTTCCAGGCCGCTTGCGAACCCAAGTCCTACTGGGTGGTGCCCGGCGCGCACCACGGCGAGTACGCGAAGAAGGCCCCGGAGGAGTACGCGAACCGCCTGCGCGGCTTCTTCGACGCGGCGCTGCTCAGCGGTTCCTGAGCACCGCCTCCGGGCCCACCAGCTCCGGCGCGGGCGCGTCCGCCGCGGCTTCTTGCGCGTCAGCCGCGGCACGCCACTCGGGGGGCGCGTCCAGCGCGGGGCGGCCCTCCAGCAGCTCATGCGGGCGGAAGCCGGCCTTGTAGCGCAGCGAATCGCACGCCAGCACGCGGTAGCCCAGATACACGTAGGGGATGCCCCGCTCGCGCGCCAGCTCCACCTGGAACAGCACGCTCGCCTTGCCCAGGGACAGCCGCCCGTAGGCCGGGTCGTAGAAGAAGTACACCGCGCTCCATGCGTGCGGCGTCTCGTCGCACAGGCCCAGGCCCACCAGCTTCGGGCCCGCGGGGTCGCTGTCGTCGTACCAGGCCACCTCGCGCGCGGACGGGTGCGGGAAGGCGAACTGGAACGAGTACTCGCGCGCCCCCAGCTCGGACGACTCCCAGTCGCGGGATGACTCACGGTCCGCGTGCCACGCGCGGTACAGCGCCAGGCGCTCCTCGTCCACGCGCGGCGGGCCCACCTCCACACGCAGGTGCGCGCACGCGGCGCGGGCCCGGCGCTGGCTGCGGTTGGGCGTGAAGCCCGCCACCGGCACGCGCAGGGACACGCACTCGTGACACGACGCGCAGGCAGGCCGGAAGTACTGCGGACCGAAGCGGCGCCATCCGCGCACCAGCAGGTGCTCGTACTCCTGCGCCGTCACGTTGCGCATCAGCAGCGTCTCCAGGGACGCCTCCCGCTCCGGCAGGTAGCTGCACGGGCGCGGATCTTCGATTTCGTGTGCCAGCAGGACGGCCATCGGTGTTCCCTTCCTGTCGGCCCCAGGCTCCGGCGTCAAGCCATGCCTGCCCGTCCGGCGACCCACCTCTCGTCGGAAACGACCCGTTGGTGAGGGCCGTTTCGTATCCAGAAGTGGCACACCGACTGCAAGTCCCCGGCTGAAGCCGTACCGCTTGCGGAAGAGGACGAACGCACATGGCCCGCGAGGAACTGCATCCCGGATGGCTGCCGCTGGACCCCGAGGAGGCCGACGGCCCCCTCTCGGGCGACGCCTTCTTCGAGGAGGACGACGCCTTCCACTCCGCCCCCGGAGCCGACGCCATGGACGACCTGGACGCCTTCGATTTCGCCGTCGCCAGCTACTGAAAAACCCGTGGCCAGCGAGCCACGGTGTGGCAGCCCTGTCGCGATCCGACTGTCATTTTGTCCGGTCCGCCCCCTGAAGGGGCCGTAGAAACTTCCGACAAACCGCGAGACGGCCTCCCGCGTTCGCTTCCCCGGACAGCAGGCGGGTAGCGCCGGACACAGGGTCCGAGGCGCAATGCCCCCGGGTGGCGGAATGCCCCACGCGCGGAGGGGCTCGGCTCGCTTCTCAGTCGTGGGGGGCCACCGGTATAAACCGGGGCCTATGTCATCAGTCGACGTCTCGGTGGTGATGCCCACGTACAAGCGCGAGAAGGACGTGGTGGAGGCCATCCACTCCGCGCTGCGTCAAGAAGGCGTCCAGGTAGAGGTCATCGTCCTGGATGACTCCGCGGAGGGCACGGCCCGGGACGCGGTGCAGGGCATTGGCGATGCCCGCGTGCGCTACTTCAAGCAGGAGGTGCCGTCCAAGGGGCGCCCCGCGCTGGTGCGCAACCACGGCGCCACGCTGGCGAAGGGCCGCTACCTGCACTTCCTGGATGACGACGACATGCTCGCCGACGGGGCGCTCAAGTCGATGGTGTCGGCGCTGGACGCGCGGCCGGACGCGGGCGTGGCGGTGGGCTGGGTGGTGCCCTTCAGCGAGGACCCCGAGTGGCTGGAGGACAAGAGCACCTACTTCGAGCGCGTGGCGCAGGTGGGGGCCACCACGCCCAACAGCGCGTGGACGGTGGCGCACATCCTGTTCCTGGGCACGCTGTACGTGAACTCCGCGTGCATGGTGCGCCGCGAGTACTTCCAGCCCCTGGGCGGGTTCGATCCGAACATCCCCGTCTACGAGGACGTGGACTTCTACATGCGCGGCATCCGCCGCTACGGCCACGTCTACGTGAACCGGCCCATCCTCAACTACCGGGTGGGCAAGCCGTCGCTGATGAACGACCTGGGCAAGACGGGCGCGAAGGTGGAGAAGTCCGTGGCGGAGTCCAACGCCATCATCCACAATAAGTACCGGCGCGAGCACGGCGAGCTGGAGTACCGGCTGCTGCAGCTGGCCACGCGCGCGCTGAAGGACCGCTTCGGCCTCACGCGCTTCCTCCCCCTCAAGCTGCCTGGCGTTTCCTGAAAGGGCCCCACACCGTGAGCCTGCGTCGTCGTCTCGTTGGAACCGCAAAGCGCCAGTTGAAGCAGACCCTGGGGCCCGTCGTGCAGCGCGCGATGGCCCCCGCCCGCGCCTTCCTCCCCCCGGAGACGTGGGGCCTGGAGTCGCGCGCCGGCCAGGGCCTCTTCCTGGAGGGCGTGTCGCTGTCCCAGCTGGCCACTGAGTACGGCTCGCCTCTGCACGTGGTGCACATGGCGGCGCTGCACCGCAACGCGGACGCGTTCCAGGCGGTGCCCCCGGGCGCGGCGGCCGGCTGCGAGGTGTACTACTCGTACAAGACCAACCCCGTGCCGGGCGTGCTGTCCGCGCTGCACGCGCGCGGCGTGGGCGCGGAAGTGATTTCCGCCTATGAGCTGTGGCTCGCGCTCAAGCTGGGCGTGGCCCCGGAGCGCATCGTCTACAACGGCCCGGTGAAGTCGGAGGCGTCCATCCGCGAGTCCATCACCCGGGGCCTCGGCCTCCTGGCCGCGAACCACCGCGAGGAGATGGACGTCTTCTCACGGCACGCGGCGGAACTGGGCAAGCGCCCGCGCGTGGCCGTGCGGGTGACGACGATGTCGGGCTGGAACTCGCAGTTCGGCACGCCCATCGTGGGAGGCCAGGCGCTGGCGGCGTACCGGCAGGCGATGTCCTACGGCAACCTGGACGTGGTGGGCCTGCACGCGCACCGGGGCGAGCTCATCCGCACGGAAGCGGAGCTGGAGGGCTTCGTCGGCGCGGTGCTGGACTTCGCGGACGAGCTGCACCGCGAGCTGGGGTTGGAACTGGAGGTGCTGGACCTGGGCGGCAGCCTCTGCACGCCGACGGTGGAGCACATCGAGCAGCGGGACTGGCGGCTCAACCTCACCTTCCAGCGCGACCTGCCCGCACCGGACTTCGCGGCGGCGCTCTCCATCGAGCAGTACGTAGCGAAGGTGGTGTCCCAGGTGGAGGCGCACTACGCGAAGCAGGGCCGCAAGCGCCCGCGCATCTTCCTGGAGCCGGGCCGCGCGATGACGGGCAACACGCAGCTGCTCCTGGGCCGCGTGCACGCGCTCAAGGACGGCGGCGAGCGGACGTGGGCGGCGCTCGACATGGGCATCAACCACGCCGAATGCGTGCGCAACGAGTACCACCAGCTCTTCCACGTCGAGCAGCCGGCCGCGCCCGCGCACCGGGCGTACACGGTGGTGGGCCCCGTCTGCACCCCGGCGGACACGCTGTACCACGCGGTGCGGCTGCCGGAGCTGAAGGTGGGCGACACGCTGGCCATCATGGACGCGGGCGCGTACTTCGTGCCCTTCGGCACGTCCTTCTCCTTCCCGCAGCCGGGCATCGTGGCCGTGGAGGACGGGAAGGTGCGCAGGCTGCGCCGGGCGGAGACGCACGAGGACCTGATCACCTTCGATGATCCGGTCCCCGCGGCCCCTCGCGCCGCGGGCTGACGGCCCTTTCAGCGGTTGAAGACCATCATTCGCAGGAAGGCGCGGGGGTGGCGCGCGGCCCCATAGGAGATGGTGGCCAGTTCCACCGCCGCGGGCATCATGTCGTCCCGGTCGATGAGCGGATCCACCGCCGTCGCCTTGTGGGTGTTGAACCACTGCCGCCACTGCCGGGCCTCGTCGGCCGGCAGCGCGCCGGACAGCCGCTGGAGGTTGAGCAGCATCTCCAGCGCGATGCGGTTGCAGAACACCGCGTCCTCGTGCGCGGCGCTGGCGTCGCGCGCGTCCTCCACCGCGCGCTTGAGCGCGTCCCGGTCCCCGGTGGCCGCGTGGTACGCGAGCAGCGGCAGGGGCAGCCCCCGCGCGATGTCGAAGCCCATCTGCCCGTAGAAGCGCGGGTTGAAGTCAATGAGGAGGTACGAGTCCTTCGTCTGGATGAACTCCACCTCGAAGACGCCGTGGTAGCCCAGCTTCTTGCACAGCCGGGTGAGGCCCGCGACCAGGTCCGGGCGCAGCGGCGAGGACTCGAAGCAGACGCCCACGCCCAGGCGGCGCGGACGCTGGAGGACCTTCATCGCGGCGCGGGCCTCGAAGAGCTCGCCGGACTCATCCACGAAGCCGGAGAGGCTGTAGATGCCCTCGGCGGCCTCCGGGTGGAACTCCTGCACCATGGGGTTCACCACGGCCGGGTCGAACTTCACGAGCATGGACGCGTAGGTGTCTCGCGCGAACTCGCGGTACTCGCGCGCCAGGTCGTCCGGAGAGGCCACCGGCTGGCCCTTGCGGTGCGTGGCGTGGAGGATCTGCGTGGTGGGCTTGAGCAGCACCGGGAAGCTCGCCTCGCGGCGCACCTGCTCCAGGTCCGCTTCCGACTGGGGGAACCAGGTGCGCGGCAGGTTCAGGCCCACCTCCGTGCCCACTTCGTAGAGGCGGCGCTTGTTGAGCAGCCCGTACACCGCGTCCACGCCCGGGTCGTAGAGGTGGAAGAGGTCCTCCAGCTTGGAGCGGTGCGCGGAGATGAGCCACGCCAGTTCGTCGCTCGTCGGGTAGAGCACGTGCTTGACGGGCTCGCGCAGGCCGAAGTCCACCAGCCACTGCAGGAAGGCCTCCGGCTGGGACTCCGGCGGGCACTGCACGCGGCGGCTGACGAAGCGCGAGTAGCTGGCCGGCCCCAACCGGCCGGTGTCCGCCACCGTCACGTCCACGCCGTGGCGGCCCAGACAGCGGGCGGCGGCCAGGGTGCCGTAGAAGTTGGCGGAGAACAGCAACGCGGGGGGCCGGGTCGCGATGGCGGCCGCGGGGGCCTCATCGGAGTAGGCGGCCTCTTCCATCTCATGCTCCAGTTTCACGGGGTCGCCCTCGCGGCGCGGGCGCGCGGAGGAACGACGGGATTGGCGGTGGGGACGCTGCGCGTGACGACCCCGCCCGAGCTCGGAGGTCGACGGGCCGGCGGCGGACGAGGTGCTTGCCATCAGCCCCGCGGCGAGAAGCGTCAGAAGGTGCCTGTTCATGTCGAGCCGTCTGCCTCTGGCGAGTCGGGGGGACGCCGGAAGCTCAATTCCCGACAGAATACCTTTTCCGGTGGCGCTTGGGACCGGCCCCCGCACGATTGCACCTCCAAGGAGCAACCGGGCTCACGCCGGAGTGCCGCCGGGCGGGCTCCAGCGCAGACAGCCCCGGGTCAGGAGCCACGCGTCGGTGGCGACCCCAGGGGTCATGCTCGCGAGGCGCACGACGGACTCGGCGAAGGCGTCCGCGGGCGCGGTGTGGCCTTCCGCGCGCGCGGCGTTCCAAGCCGCCTCCCATGCCTGGAAGAAGGCGTGCATGGGGTCGCCAGGGCGGACGCGGCGGCGCAGGTCGCGGGGCAGCCAGTCGCGCAGGAGCAGCGGCGCGAAGCCCCGGGAGAAGTCGGTGTGGAAGAGGAGGCCCTCTCGCGTGGGGGCTTCCGCGTCCGGCGTCCGCCGCAGCAGGTGGGCCACCAGCACCGCGCCGTCCGTGTCGGAAGAGCCCTCCACGAGCAGCCCGCCGGGCACCAGGTGCCGCGACATCGCGCGGTGGGCCTCCGGGATGCGCTCCGGCGGGCCCTGGCGCAGGAGGTTCATGGCGCGCACCAGGCGGGCAGGTTCGTCCGGTGACAGCGGGAGCGCGAAGCCGCCCTCGCGGAAGTGGGTGCGCGCATCCGCGTGGTTTCTCGCGGCGTCCGTGGCGCGCTCGGGGTCCAGCTCCACGCCCACCACGGACAGCTCCGGGTTCAGCGCGCGGAAGGCGGTGGCGCTCTCCAGCGTGGTCCACGGGTGTTCACCGAAGCCCACGTCCACGAAGACGGCGCGGGCCCAGGGGCCGTCGTCACGCGTGAGCAACGTGGCCTCGAACTGGCAGAGGTACGCGTCCAGTGCGCGCAGACGCCCACGCGTGGTCCTCCCCCGGGTGCGGGTGTCCAGCTCCTGAGCCATGGGCACGACATGGGCGCTCCGGGCCGGGGACGTCAAGGGTTCCCCTCCGGTTGTAGCGCGGGAAGTCATCGCCGGGCGCTCGCCGTAACACGGCATGTCACAACTTCTGTCACAAGCCTTGTTACATCCGGAGGCTTTCCCTCTGGAGCCGGGTGGAACGCGGCCGTGAGAGGGATTGGCACCACTGCTGCACAGGGGAGCCGCCGGTGCCGAGGTCCCGTGGCATCCGCGACCGCAGTCCCCTCCTGGAGATTGGTTCCCCGTCCCCCATGATCACTTCCAGCTTCATGCGCTCCTCCCTCGTTGCCGCCCTCCTCCTCTCCGGCTCCGCCTTCGCGGGCGAGTCCAAGTACGCGTCGGCCGCCGCGGCCGCCTGCACCGAGCTCAAGAGCGAGCTGTCGCGTAGCGCGAAGGAGCAGGGCCTCGCGATCGACGAGGCGGAGATCGGCACCCACACGTCGGAGCAGGCCACCGTCGTGGCGACGAGCATCGCGGGCTTCGACAAGGTCCCCGCCACGGAGTACGCGAAGGGCGTGGACGCGGCCTTCGTCTACATCGACTCCGAGGAGGCGGGCATCCCCGCGGGCAACTACCGCGTGAGCATCCGCGCCAACCCGGAAGACATCAAGGTGGGCAAGTACAAGGCCATCGCCAGCCTCATCGACAAGGACGGCAAGGAGGTCGCGCAGCGCGCGACGGTCATCGAGACCTTCCCCTCGGCGGTGAAGTCCGCGCGCTACGGCTCGCCGATGAGCGTGGGCATCCAGCAGCACACCATCAACGACTGGAACCTCACGCGCTTCCGCAAGACGATCATCGTCGTCATCGTGCACTCGTGGGGCGTCACGGTCATCGACCTGTTCGGCACGGACTACAGCAGCTACTACGGCTTCTAGTTCCGCGTTCCGCCGCCGGGAGCCTCGTGGGTTCCCGGCGGTGCGATTTTCGTCCCGCCCGCGGCGCACCTAGAGTGCGGGGCCTGTGAGCCCTCCGTCCGCGACCTGCCCCCGCTGTGGCGCCCCCCGCGTGGCGGGGCCCGAGTGCCCGGCGTGCGGCGTCATCTACCTGCGCGCGGAAGTGCGCGCCGCCACCCAGCAGGCCGAAGCGCGCGACCGCGAGGCCCGAGAAGCAGTCCAGCGCGCGGCCGAGGACCAGCGGGCCGCCCTGCGCGAGGCCCTGGAAGCCCACACCGTCCCCACGTTCGTCTCACCCCTGGTCGCGGCCCAGCCCGAGCCGGACCCGGCCATGGAAGGCATCACCCTCCACGGCGAGCACACCGGCGACGAGGGCCGCCTGGAGGCACGGCTGCGGCTGGCGGTGCTGCCCGTCGCGCTCGGCATCGCCTGGCTCGCGGTCCGTTCGCCGGGCTTCCAGGGGCTCCTGCGCATCTTCTTCACGATGCCGGTGCACGAGCTGGGACACGCCGTCACCGCGTGGTTCTGCGGCTTCAGCGCCACGCCCACGCTGTGGGTGACCCACGTGTCGGACGAGCGCTCGACGTTCATGACCGTCGTGCTGTCGGGGCTGTTGGGCGCGCTCGTGTGGCAGGGCTGGAAGCGCCGCCGGTGGGCGTGGCTGGGCGTGGGCGCGGGGCTCCTCGCGGTGCATTGGACGGGCAGGTTCGTGCTCACCCAGACCCAGGCCCAGGCCCTCTTCTTCTTCGGCGGCGACGCGGGCCTGATGGTGTTGGGGGCGCTGCTGATGGCCACGTTCTACGTGCCGCCGGGCCACTACCTCCACCGGCATCAGCTGCGTTGGGGGTTCCTCGTCATGGGCGCGGCGGCGTTCATGGACGGCTTCGAGCAGTGGTGGGCGGCGCGCAGGAACGTGGACCGCATCCCCTTCGGCCGCATCGAGGGCGTGGGCCTGAGCGACCCCAGCGCCCTGGTGGAGACCTACGGCTGGACCGTCGGCAACATCATCCGAGGGTACGTCACGCTGGGCATCGTCTGCCTCGCGGCCCTGGGCGTGCTCTACCTCGTCTCCCTCTGGCGTGTCCGCGACGTGCTGCGCGGCTGAGGCGCTGCCTCGCGCCAATTCCCGAAGGGCCACTCGAAGCCCGGCGTGCTCAGCACCTCCGGCTTCCGCGCGCCCCGCCAGCGCAGGGCTTCGCCGGGCCGCATGAGGAGCGCTTGCGGCCCTTCGCCCTGCTCCTTCCGCACCTGGGCCAGCCGCTCCGGATACGGATCCGCGTCCGGGTTCTCGTCCATGTTGCTCGCGCCTTCGACAGGCTCGCCCGGATAGCCGGCGTAGCGAGGGCCCATGCCCTCGCGCCAGTACCAGGGGGCGCCGCCGTCCGCGCAGGGCACCACGTAGCGCGCGCCCAGGAGCGCGCCGTAGCGCAGCGCCTCCTCCGGGCCCGCCATCAAGCGCTGCGGCGTGGTGAGCGCGTCGCGCGGCACGTTGACGAGGAACGCATCCAGCGTGGTGAAGCCGAAGAAGATGGGCGGCAGCCGGAAGCCGCGCACGCCGCAGAAGAGCACGTCCACCGGCCCCTGCTGCTTGCGCACGCGGCGGCACACCGCGTCCATGTCCCCGCGCACGTCATGCCCTGCGTCCGCGAAGAAGGCGGCGGAGAAGTCCTTCGAGCGCACGAGCCACGTGTTGCCCTCGTTGTAGAGGTCCGGGTGGGGCCCCTCGCCGTCGGTGGGCTGCTCGCCGTGGAAGGGCAGCGCGTGCACCGTCACGTCGCCCACCTGCCGCGTCTCTCCCCAGCGAAGGGGCTCCACGTGCGTGAAGCCCAGCTGCTTCAGCCGCAGCGCGCAGTCCGTGGAGAAGAGGCTTTCGCGAGCCACCGCCGGCACGAAGATGCGCGTGTCGCGAGGCAGGGGCAGCAGCGAGCCCAGGTGGAAGTGGTCCCCATGTGAATGGGTGATGACCACCGCGTCCACCCGGCCCAGGTCCGACGCCTGCAATGAACCATAGCCGGGCAGGTCCGCCTCGCCCGTGGGGCGGAAGTACGGGTCCACCAGCACGCGCCCTTCCCTACCCGACACCAGCACCGTGTTGTGCCCCACGAAGAGGGCCCCCGGTCCCGGCACGTCCACCGGCCCGTCATGGCGCACGAGCCAGCCTGCCTGCGACAGGTCGCCGAGCAGCTCGCCCACGACGGGCACGGTGGCCAGCGCGCGCAGCTCTTCACGGGTCGCGCCGCGAGCGAGCGACGCGAACAGGTCCGCCACCACGGGCCAGTCCTTCGCGCGCACCGGAACGTCCAGCCCCAGCGAGTCCTGGCGCAGGTGCAGCACGCGCGGGCGGTGGCGCAGCGGATCCGGGAAGAGGACGTCCTCGCGCAGCACGCGCCGGCCCATGCGCCGCTTCGTGCCCTGGCAGAGCGCGGCGTAGCGGGGCGTGTCCTCCAGCCAGCGGATGAGCGCGTCCGCTTCGCGCAGGGCGCCCTCGCGGCCCAGCGCGGCGATGTGGCGCTTCAGCGGCACCTGCGCGCGGCGCACGGGGCGCGCGGTGGGCCCCTGGATGCTGCACCCCAGGTCCTCGTGATGGTCGGCCTCCGTGCGGGCGGAGGCGAGGACGGCCAGGCTGACGCCTCGGTGCAGGGTGAATCGCATGCGTGCGACGTCGCATGGCGCCCTGGCCTTCGCAAGGGGTTGCGCTTGCGACCGGCCGCCGGGCTGCCCGCGACCTCTCGGGTTGTGGGCGCCCCATGGAGGCCGGTACCCTCCCGCGCACCCATGGCC